>CAYRLT010000311.1:0-5323 GCA_964425095.1 uncultured Luteolibacter sp. | reverse complement strand
GAGGGCAGCTCAAGGCGGTGATGGATGCTCACGGGCTGAAAAAATGGGATGATCGGCCAGTGCGCGCGGTGTTTGCCAGCCGCGATGAATTGCAGGCCGCGTTGGGACGGCCAAACCGCGAGCAGATCGTCTCATCGCGGCCCGATATCCTCACGACGCTGGAGGCGATCAATCTCGCCAACGGCCCGGAAATGGCAGGCCTGCTCAAGGCCGGAGCGGAAAAACTCAAAGCCAAGACCGCATCGCGCGACCTGATCGGAAAAGTTTACCTCGCCGCCCTTTCCCGCAAACCCACCGATTCGGAAATCCGCGTTGCCGCGGAAATCCTCGGCGAGTCTCCGAGCACGGAGGCGACAGAGGATTTCCTCTGGTCTGTTTTCATGCTTCCCGAATTCCAATACATCAACTGACTCATGATCCAAGAATCCTGGTACGACGAAAGCCGACCTGAACAGACCCGCCGCCATTTCCTCGGCGCGCTCGGAGCCACCGCTGCGGCAACTTTCCTCGGCGGTGCGCCTCGCGCCGCAGCTGGGGAAAAAGGAGTCAAGCACCCAGCCGCGACCGCAGACTCCTGCATACTGCTGTGGATGGCCGGAGGCATGGCTGCACCGGAAACCTTCGATCCGAAACGCTACCGGCCATACCAAGTTGGCACCCCGGTGGAGGAAATCATCAGCACCTTCCCCTCCATCGACACGGCGGTGGATAACATCAAGATCTGCAAGGGACTTGAGAACATCGCGGGAGTGATGGATCGCGCGACGCTGATCCGTTCCCATTTCCAAGAGGATCTCGGCAGCATCCTGCACTCGCGCCACCAATACCACTGGCACACGGGATACGTCCCGCCGCAAACCGTCGCCGCACCCCACATCGGCGCATGGATGGCCAAAGTGCTCGGCGGCAGAAACGATGTGATGCCGCCCTTCATCAACATCGGGCAGCGCCTCGAAGGGCATGGCGAAAGCCAGGAACTCAAGGCCTTCACCACCGGTGGATTCTTCGGCAGCGAATACGGACCGATGAACCTGCCTTTCCCCGCGCTGGCTTCGCAGGCCGTGAAACCTCCCGGCGGCATGTCCCCGGAACGTTTTAAAAAACGCTACGATGCACTGAAAGATCTACTCAAAAACTCGCCAAAATCCGATCAACTCAGCGATTTCCATCAGGAATCGATGCTGCGTTCCCTAGACAACGCCCACCGTCTCCTCGGCTCGAAGGAGCGAGAAGCCTTTGATCTAACGAAAGAGAAAAAAGAAGTGTTCGACGATTACAACACCGGGCAATTCGGCCAAGGCTGCCTGCTCGCCCGGCGTCTCGTTGAGGGCGGAGCGCGCTTCGTCGAAGTCACGACCGAGTATGTTCCGTTCTACCATTGGGACACCCACGAGAACGGCCACACCACGACAGAGCGGATGCACAAGGAGATCGATCGTCCCATCGCACGGCTGATCAAGGACCTCGAGGAACGCGGGATGCTCGACCGGACGCTGGTCATCATCGCCAGCGAGTTCAGCCGCGACATGATGATCGAGGGCGTGCCCGGCTCCACGGCGAAAGACCAGTCGCGCGCGAAGACGGACGTGATCAAGGAGATGAAACATTACGGCCTGCACCGCCATTTCACCGGCGGATCTTCAGTCGTCATGTTCGGAGGCGGCATGAAAAAAGGCCACCTGTACGGAGCGACCGCTGTCGAACGCCCCTGCATGGCGATCGATAAACCGGTTAGCATCGGGGATCTCCATGCCACGATCTTCACCGCGATGGGCATCAGCCCGAAAACGGAATTCAGCATCGAAAACCGCCCATTCTACGCCACCAAGGATGGCAAGGGAGTGAGCGTCCGCGAGGTCCTCGCTTAGGCCGTTTTGCCAAAATGCCTCTTTGCTGCGGGTGTTTCCAGAGCGCCCGCCCTACCATTCATCCGCCCGCCCTTGCCAATCGCCAGCGGGCTTCCATACTTCCAGCCATGCGGCAGCCTGATAGCAATCCAACGGAGCAAGAGGCGATCCACGAAGCCTTGAAACGCATTGGCGACTGCATCCGCCGTCGCCGCACCGTGCTCGACTTAAGCGGCCTCCGACTGCGAAGCCTCCCACCGAAGATCACCCAATTACCCCAGCTCACAGAGCTGAATCTCGCCGACAACCGCCTCGAAACCCTGCCTCCCGAACTCTCGCAATTCTCCCACCTTACCCGACTCAACCTCTCGAACAATCCGCTCGCCGGAATCCCTCCAGCGATCAGCCAATTCACCAAACTCACACGCCTCGACATCACCCACACGCCGCTGCGCCAGCTTCCACCGGAGATCGGCACGCTCCTCGGACTTACCGGACTCCACCTCGATCACAACCGTTTGGAAAACCTGCCACCGGAAATCGTCCGACTGACCGGACTCACCCGCCTTGACGTTTCCCACAACACGCTGACCGCCTTTCCACCCGAATTAGCACAACTCGCAAAACTCACACGGCTCGACCTCTCGCACAACCGCCTGAAAACCCTGCACCCTAAAATCGGCCAACTCACCACGCTGACCGTGCTCGACCTCTCCCACAATCCGCTGGAATCCCTCCCGCCGGAAATCGGCCGAATCACAAAGCTCGCGGTGCTTAAAGCATCCAACACAGGCCTAACACTTATACCGGAGGAAATCGGCCAACTTGCAAACCTAACCGAGCTCGATCTGGCCGACAATCCCCTGACCGAGCTTCCGGAAAACCTCAGAGAGTTGAAAAACCTGGACCGCCTGTTTCTCCATGACAATCCGGCGCTGCAACTCTCCCCACTCATTCTCGGACCCGACCCGCGAAAGATCCCGGACTGCAAACATACCCAGGCGGGATCGATTCTCGACTTTTACTTCGGCAGGCAGTCGGGAACCACACGCCCGCTGAACGAGGCGAAGATGATTCTGCTAGGAAGCTGCGGGGCTGGCAAATCCACCATCGTGCAGGCCTTGCGCGACCTGCCATACCGCGAGTGGGAAACCAGCACGCCAGGCGTCGCGTTGTGCGACTGGACCTTGGAAGAAGCCGGCAAGGACCCGATCACGGTCCATGTTTGGGACTTTTCCGGCCAACCAGTCACGCACGCCCTGCATCCGTTTTTCTTCAGTCCGCGGAGCCTTTATCTGCTAGTTCTAAGCGGCAGAGGCCAACACGAACGCGACGATGCTGAATACTGGCTGCGCATGGTAGAAGCGCACGGGACGGATTCCGTCGGACAAGGACCGCCGGTGATCGTAGCGATGAACCAATGGAACGTCCCCGACCGCCGCCCGGAGGTGGATCGCATCGCTCTGCGGGAGCGGTTTCCATTCATCCGCGGATTCGTGGAAATGGACTGCAGGGTGAAAAAGGGCATCCCCGCCCTGAAAGCCGCGATTTCCCGGGAACTGGACCGTATGCCTTGGGTGCGCGAGCCATTTCCCGAAGCGTGGGACAAGGCGCGCCGCGCCCTCGCCTCCCGGAAACACCTGACCGAATTCGAATTCCGGGAACTGTGTCTCGAACACGGCGTCGAAGATAAGGGACAACAGGATTATCTATCCGAAATTTTGCACCATCTTGGAATCGCTCTGAACGATAGGATCGATCCGGCGGTCATGGCAACCGAGTGGTTGGTGAAAAACCTCTATCCACTTCTGCATCGCGCGGCAAATCAGGCGGGAATCCTCAAACAGGCAGATGTGAACATGGCGATTCTAACGGATCATGACGATTCCGGGCGCGCATTTTTAATGAAGGTTCTGGAGCGCCGCGATATCGCCGTCGCTGGAAGCGGAGTCTGGCTACTGCCCCACACGCAACCGGATCAGGAGCCCGTCAGCCTCGAGGATTTCAGGAAAGATGCGAACGCCGTCCGACTGAGATACATCTACCAGAACGCCCCGCAAGAATTGCTGGCACAGGTCATCGTACGACGTTTCGATTTCATAGAGGAATCGCGGGAACAGAAACGGCAATGGCGTCACGGACTGATCCTATCCCGCAACGGGGCCCGCGCCTTGATCCTGATAGAACCGCATCAGCGCGAATTGTCCATCACCATCACCGGCCCCACCAAGACCCGCCAACAACTCGCCAGCCTCTGCCAAGCCGAGATGCATGAACTCCACGCCGGATTTCCCGCATGCAATCCCGCCGAGGAATTACGGGAACACGGAGATTTGGTCGTGACACCTGCGGCTGAAGTCGGGCAACTCGGGACCGCCATCGATGAATCGGAGGATACGGAGAGACCTAAGGCTTGATGCGGCCAATGACGCCAATCCCGGATTTAAATATTTTCGGTTCTTAATATCGATTCCCAACCCGTCTCCAAAATCCGCCCCAAGATCTATTACTCCGCGTGGCCGGATTCTAAATTTGAGACGTTCTCGCGGATGACCCAAGCCCCCGCGATTCCTGCGATGAAGCCGCAGAGGTGGCCGAGCCATGAGATGCCGGGCTGGCCGGGGAGGACGCCGTAAAGCATCCCACTATATCCTAACAAAATTGCCAGCGAAACCAGCACGCCACCAATGCTGCGCTCCGCGATTCCCCGGCTGAGGAGAAAGCCGAGATACCCGAAAATCAGCAGGCTGGCCCCCAGATGCACCGTTCGACTGCCCCCCAACAGCCAGACGCCGGCACCGCCGATCACCGTCAGCCAAAGGCTAAGCAGGACGAATAAACGGCGTCCACCTGTCATCACCAATCCGCCGAGCAGCAGGAAAGGCAGCGAGTTTGATAGAAGATGGCCGAAACCAACATGCAGGAACGGCGAAAGAAGAATCCCCAGCAGGCCCCGCTCCGATCGCGGGCGAATGCCGAACTGATCCAGATCCACCATCGGCAGCACGAAATCCACCACCTCTACGGCCCACATAACCGCCAGCAACCCGAACAGCAACAAGGCGTGTTCCTTCATCGATTGCAAAAGCGGGCGGGAAGCGGTGGTCACGATGTCCGGTAGCATAGTGACAACTGCTGGTCAATTGCCCAGCGCTTCATCAACTTTTTCGCCCGCCTTTTCTGCTGGGCCCTTGGGATCAACGGCATCCTTCACATTTTCGATGGTTACATCCTAGCTTGATAGCTTTTGCGGACGAAATGGCGAATTCGTTCTGGCGATCGCCAATGATTGGGTGCATATTGGTAGGCATGAATGCAAAAAACATTGTCGGAATTAGGCGCTCCTGAACTTTTAGTGGGTAAGTGCACGTCGGTTTTCAATGGTTAAACCACCAGCGATCCAATACGCCATCGCTTGGAAATTTCTAAAGGTGCGATAACCTCTAGCCCTGCGCCGCGCGAGTTGCAAGAGGCCA
>CAYRLT010000310.1:0-2534 GCA_964425095.1 uncultured Luteolibacter sp. | reverse complement strand
GGTAATGCCGCCGATGCGATGGAGGCTGCTGGACGCCGCGAGCCCGGGTTGCCGCAACTTGCCTGGAACCCGGCGCAAATGAAACTCGTTTCGGATTACTTCTCCGCCACCTGCGGGCACTTCCAGCAGCGCTATCCCGCGCTGCGATTCACTTTTTCCCTGACCGGCTATTGGAAGGAAGTGCGGGCGATGGGGCTGCAAGTCTTCGATGTGCTCGAACTGCATTTTTGGATTCACTCGCCCCGCTTCGAGGCGCGGACCGGCTTCAATTCTCTCACCAAAGATCGCGGCGAGCATGATTACAAAGACTACATGAACCGCCTGACGGATTCGTTCAACTCGATGCGCCCGATGTTCATGCAGGCGATGCACAACCAGATGCGGGAGGCTATGGAATGGTCGCGGGAGATCGCGGCCCCCTTGGTGACCACGGAATCCTGGGGACCATGGTGGCACATGGATCATCCCGATCTACAGTGGGACTGGCTCCGTGATTGGTGCGAAGAGTGCATGGCCGCCGCACCTGACTACGATTTCTGGGGCATCACTCCGTGGAACTACAGTCACCCCTACTGGGCCAACTGGTCTGATGTGGCGTGGTATCAGCGCGTGAATGAACGCTTCCTGAAGAGCTGAGTGACAGTGGCCGCGCGGCGGGCCAAAGGGGCTCAATGCGATCATGCGCGGGACTAACCCTTTCACTCGATCTTGCGAAGCTCTCGAGGCGCACTCCCTTTCCGATCTTTAACGCATCTGGAGAGGTGGTAGGCGTTTGAGAAGCCACACTTATCGGCGACTTCGGCCGCTCCATGGATGCGTCTCGCCAATCTCAACGGCAGTCGCCAAGCACCGGAGGACGCGAAGTTCGCCGGCTGCCTGCCGAAAACCATAGAGCCCGTCGGGGAGGGGGATTTCCCGCTCACGCAGTTCGTGCAAGCGCTCGCCGATGTCGGCTATTCCGGACCGGTCCGATTCCAAGGTTACAACATCGGCGGGCACCTGCCCGAGACGCTGGCCCGCTCGATCGAAGCTTGGTGGAGTGCATGAAACATCCCCCCGATCCTGTCTCGCTCGATTACCCCGGCCGTCGAAGACGGCATTCGCGGAATGGCCTTCAACGAGGCCATATCATTCCGCGGGGCGGAATCTGTTCACGCAAAGGGACATCCTTGGTTCCATCGGGCAGGTTTTTGGCTTTTCGATCGGGACGCGAATCCACCCCACAGAATAGGTATTGCGTGCTCAAAAAAAGACGTTATAAAAAAGACGTTATAGCAATCCATTCATCGTGAAAACACATGAAAAAAACCACCGACGGCTGACGGAGCTGAGGGTTCCCAAGTATCAGCAAGTGATCGAGACCTTGTCGGCGGAAATTCGCGGCGGCAAGCATGGGGTCGGAAGCCAACTCCCCACGGAATTAGAAATCGGGGAGCGTTTTGCGGTTAGCCGGATCACGGTGCGCAGGGCGATGGAGCATTTGCAGAACGAGGGATTGGTGAGCCGGAAGATCGGGCGGGGGACGTTTGTTGTGGATACCCACCCGCAACTGGAGGGCGGAAACATCGGTATGGTGGCCTTGCTTTTGCTCGGCGTCTCTCCGGACGAAACCTACAGCGTCGAGGAGATTGTCACCACTGAACGCTACCTTTCGGAGCGTGGAATTCCGTTCAGTTGGGCGGCCTTGACCGAAGAAGATCTGATCCGGGGGCGTTTTCCGGCGATCTTGGACAAACGCCATTGCAGCGGGTTGATCCTGGATGGCTTTGTCACCGAAGCGCACCTCGCGCTTGGCCCTCAATTCGGAGTCAATCTGGTGACCGTTGGCAACCACTTGCTGCCTCGCAAGGCTCATCAGATCCGCTACCGCATCGAGGAAGCATGCAGGGACATCACGCTGGAACTGGCCAACGAGGGTGCGCGCATCGCGCTGGCCTTGGAGCCGATGACACTTGCATTATCGCGGGAAATGGTCCGCGGATATTCGAGCGCGCTTGGAGAAGCCGGGCAGGTGGAAGCACTGCTATATCTGTGCGAAAACGATGTCCCCCCCGAAACTCTGGTCCGACTGATCCAGAAATCCGCCACACCGATTTCCGTGGTGACAACCGAATATATCTTTAAAAATCTTGTCATGGGGCTTCGGGCGCAGGGCCCGATCAAGAAGGGTCTCACCTTCGTGGTCGTGACATCAGTCCCCGTGGCGATTCCCCAGGATCTGCGGGCCTACACCGTGATGCTCAAGACAAAAACGATGCATGAGCTTGCTGTCGAGCGCCTTATCGAAGTCATGAAGGGGCAACGGGAGACGGTGTTCGAAGAACTCGACTGCGAGATCATTCCGCCGCACCAAGCCCCCGCGGATTGATCGATTTGCTTTTCTGGTGCGACACGCTGGGGCTGATGCGCCGTGGCGCAGAAGTTGGGAGATGTTAGATAGGAGTTGGGAAAAGTCGGCGCTGGGAAGGCGACGTGGTAGACTACCGAAGGTCGCCCTGAAAGGGCGGCACAGCTTGCCAAACGTCGGGTGACGG
>CAYRLT010000309.1:0-1631 GCA_964425095.1 uncultured Luteolibacter sp. | reverse complement strand
TCATGGCGGCAGAAACTCCGGGATGTTCCCGTAGGGCCGATTTCAGCACGGGAAGGAGGAGATATTTGGAGAACACTGGAGCCTCGAGATCGTTCACCAAAGGAACGGAACCATGAAACTGTTGAAAAGTTGCTGAGGGTTTTTCCGAATTGGCCCAAGCCTCATACGCCCACGGGGTGGGAATCGGAAATGGTGGCTTTACCAGAAGGATTTCTCCGGCAGGCAATCCCTCGAAAGGTGCGATGATTTCGCCTCGGCCACGACAGACGGCTGGCTGGCAGCGAATGAAAAACGGGATGTCCGATCCCAACGTTGCGGCAACGCGCTCGAGTTCTTCCGTCGGCATCTTTGTTGCGAGGAGGCGGTCCAGCGCCACAAGCACTGCAGCCGCGTCGCTGCTGCCACCGCCAAGACCGGCTCCATGGGGAATGTTTTTTTCAATATGGATATCAACGCCGAACTCCAGTCCTGTGTGCTTGGAAAAAGCCTCGGCCGCTTTGTGGGCGAGGTTCGAAGCGTCCGACGGCACGCTTGGGTCAGAGCAGGTGAGGCAAATGTCGTGGTCGGCTCGCAAGTTGATCTCCAGCCGGTCAGTCAGACTGATCGGCGCCATGAGGGTTTCGATCTCGTGGAATCCGTCTTCGCGTCGCCCCAGCACGTGGAGCGTGAGGTTGACTTTGGCTGGGGCGTCAATTGTCATGCGGTTTCGAACTATCCGCGAATGACCGCATCCGCCAAAGAAAAAATCATCGTTGCCGTGGACGCTCCCGACGCATCCTCTGCTCTCCGCCTTGTCGAACCCCTCGCCGGCGAGGGCTGTCTCTTTAAAATCGGACTCCAGCTTTTCACTGCCGAAGGACCCTCGATCGTCTCGACACTTCAATCCACCGGCGCGCGGATTTTTCTCGATCTCAAGTTTCACGACATTCCGAATACCGCCCGTGAAGCCGTTCATTCCGCCGTTCGCTTGGGTGTGGATATGACGACCATTCACCTCTGCGGCGGTCCGCAGATGGTTTCCGAGTCGGTCGCGGCAGCAAAAGAATCCAAGACCCTTGTCCTTGGCGTGAGTGTGCTCACCAGTATGGACGACGAGTCCCTTCGCGCCGTCGGAGTTCCCCGCATCGCCGAAGACCAGGTTCTCCACCTTGCGGAAATGGGCCTGCAATGCGGCCTGCGCGGCATCGTGGCCAGCCCCCGCGAAATCCGCCCGCTGCGCGAAAAATTCGGCAGCAGTCTCGTCATTGTCACACCCGGTGTGCGCCCGGCTGGAAGCGATGTCGGCGATCAAAAGCGCATCATGACCCCTGGTGATGCCGTGCGCGCTGGAGCGGACTATCTGGTTGTCGGGCGCCCGATCACCGGCGCTTCATCGCCTCTGGAGTCCCTCCGCGCTATTGCTGCCGAAATGCAGGCCGCACTATGAGTGCTCAGGGGTGCTTGGAATGGTTGAAATGAACGCGGTGTAAAATCCGGTGCACGACCGGCGTGGCAAGAAGGCCGACCGTAACTACCACGACCAGTGTTCCAAAGAGGCAGTAAAGAGACGAAAAAATCTTCAGCGCATTGGACGAGTCGCGTTCGGTGTAAAGCGGTCCCGCGCCACTCAGAAGCATGCAACTCTCCAGAAA
>CAYRLT010000308.1:0-6509 GCA_964425095.1 uncultured Luteolibacter sp. | reverse complement strand
GCCGTGGGGGCTTGAAAATCGAGGCCGCGCTTGATCATTTTCAAATCGATCCCACGGGCTGGGTCTGCATCGACGTCGGGGCCTCGACCGGTGGTTTTACGGATTGTTTGCTCCAGCGTGGTGCGTTGCGCGTGCATGCGGTAGATGTCGGCACAAACCAATTGGTCTGGAAACTCCGCAATGATCCGCGGGTCATCGTGAAAGAGCAATTCAACGCCCGCCACATGGTTCCCGAAGACATTGGTGAGAAAGTGCGCCTCGCGGTGATGGATCTTTCCTTTATCTCGCTGACCAAAGTTCTGCCTGCCGTATTCTCGGTTTTGGAAGAGGAGGGAAGTCTCGTTTGTTTGATCAAGCCGCAGTTTGAGCTCCAGCGGGAGGATATTTCCAAAGGGGGCATCGTCCGTGATCCGGCCCTTCATCAGCGCGCCATCGAAAAAATTCGCCGCTTCGTCAGCGAGCAGCCTGGACTCGAATGGCGCGGTCACATTCCATCTCCGATCACCGGGACCGACGGAAACCAGGAGTTCCTCGCTTGGATCGGCTTGGTGAAGAGCGATGCGAGTGCGGTTTTGAGTGCGGCGATGGAAAAGCGGACCGAACTCGTTACGCCGCAGAAGGATTGTGAGGGTTGTGGGCGGGAAGCTGTGACGATGATCGATGGCAAGGGTTGGTGTGTGGATTGTTTCCATGAATCCGGATCCTGTTGCCAAGGAGAGTGATCTGATGGCTTCAGTCATCGCCTTCGAGGATACGGCTCAGCGGCGCTCCGTGCCGGATCGGCTTTCAACGGCCGCCTGTCCCTTAGAGCGGGTAAGAAATGGCGGGCTGAAAATTCCATGAAATTTAGGCTTCCTGCCCGGCTCGGAATGGAAATACTTCCGCCCCGACCGCAAGGTCCATGGCCGGCTTAGCTCAGTTGGTAGAGCAGTTCATTTGTAATGATCAGGTCAACGGTTCGAGTCCGTTAGCCGGCTCCAGTTTTCCTTGATTTCACGTGCATACGGTGCCACCCAATAACACGCAATCACAACGCGAAGTGTCAGTAGTGTCAGGAGAAAATCATGTCCCAAACCCCTCAATTCTCTGTTCTTGAGACCGTCGATGGCTGGATGGTCTCGTTGCCGAAATCGATGACCGCCACCGGTATGCGGGTCAGGAAGTTCTTCGATACCAAGACGGCCGCCAATCGCTACGCAGCCTCATGCCGATCGTCTTACCACGAAGGCATCCGCGGTGCGGTGGTGCCGGCCACCTTGGCGCTTCAGGCGGCCGAGGCGGCTCGGATCTTGGAGGGCTCGGGAATCTCGGTAGTGGAGGCAGCACGCATGGCGGTGGCGCGGGTGAGCAGCACACAAGACGCCGAGCTGTTCAAGTTGGACGCGTCCTCTTTCCCTTGTGCGTTGGTGCTGTGGTAATTGTATTGCCGCTTGAATTGCTCCTTCGGCATCGTGCGCCACATACGGTTGTAGTAGGCATCCTGATCACCATTATCGGAAATCTGCTCAAAGGCTTTTGCCTTGGCATCATCGAAGCCGCCCTTCGAATGCCCCCAGCCGGAATAGGTGAGCAGTTGCGCCTTTTCCGCTTCGGTCGGGTTCCGGGATTCCGCCACGAGAGCGCGAAGCAGTTCGATCACCTTGAAGTTCGCCGCGATCTTCGCTCCCTGACCTTTCGGCACGAGTGTTTCACCCGGATTGATCCGCGCGTTGCGGTCAGCCTCGTTGGCCGGCGGCGGGATGACATCAGGAATCGATGATTCCCCGAGATCGATCACACTGGCATCAGATCCCGAAGCTCGTTCATCACGTCCTCGTCCCCGTATGCCTGCACCATCAGGCTCTCCTGTTGCTCCTCGCTCAGAGTCGCCAGCAGTTGTGTCGCCTGATACTCCGCGTCCCCCGCGGCTCCCGCCGCTTCGCTCGCTTCCACCGAGTCCGGTTCCAGCGTTTCCTCCTCCGAGGTCGAAGAGATCCGGGTTTCCAGCCATTCCCCGAACCGCTCCTGTGTCACCAGGTTGCGCAGTTGAATTTCCGTCAGGCTGGCGATTGCCGGCGCTACGAGTTCCGCTGAATAGGTCGCTGTCATCTGAGTTACTATCGCTCCGTTTTGGCTTCTTGGCGAGAGATTTCACAGAGGCGGCCGCGAACAGGTCGAGATCGGCCAGCCCTTCGCGCTTGGCGATGGTTTTGGCGATGTTTGTCACCGCAGGAGAACCGGGGGCTTGCGCCTTGATTGCGGCCAGCGCGTTGCGCTTCACCTTGGCCCGCGGGCCGGTGATTTGCTCCTCGATGGAGCCGAAAAGGTCGAACTCAGGAGAGGCAGAAGATTGCAAAGAACTACCAGAAATATCTTGCGATCTACTGTCATTATTCCTACTCTTTGTCGTGATCGCTCCATCTGAATCCCGTGTGTCTTCCACTTCAAAGTCTTCGAGTGAACCAAGAGCGTTCATCTCGGATTCAGGATCTAAACTTTTGTTTCCAGGTGATGGCCGCGCTTTGATCTCTCGACTGTATGATAACCCGTCATCCACTTGGGAGGAAACCGATCCTTCTATCTGGACCGAGGGAGTGTTGAACGGCCCGATGTCTGATTGGACGCCAGTTGAAGATCCCGCTAAAGTGACGGCTTTTTCCCAAGCCGCTTCCGCTTCTTCCAAGGTAGCGTAACCCATGCGCTTGATAGCGGTCATAAAGGCCGCTGTATATCGATCCCATGATTCCTTGATATCTGCGGCGCGCTGTCTCTCCATCGTTGGATTAGATCGAACCTCTTCTTCTGACACATTTCTCCAATTTTCAAAAAGCTCGTGATTGATTCCTTTCACGTCCTTCGCATCCAACTCAGGGACCGGAGCATAGAACTCCACGAGTTGTCCGTTAGGCATCCGCAGATCGAATGCCACAAAGCGCCAACCGTATGCCTTTGGCTTGAACATTTTTGCAGTGTCGAACTTCACAATCTCGACACCGTTTCGGCGTAGTGTTTCTGCAATTGCAGGCAGTTGGTTGAAATGCTGCATCGACACTTTGAATCTCAAGCCATCTCTCACATGCTCGATATCATGCCAGGGTTTTTCAGCTCTGATTGAAGGTCTTGATGCCTTTGCTTGAATCCGCTCCGGCAGCTTGAGCGAATACTTTCCTTGCAGCCCCAACGACTTCCAAAGGTCTCCTAGAATCCTCTCCACTAGCGAAACATTTTCCAACGCCAGCTCTAGCAGAGCGTCAACCTTTTCGTCAGGAGACAGGTTTTCATTGATCGGATTTACAATCTTGGCCTCTGGATGATCCGAATTTTTCCATGATTGAGGAGCTTCACCTAGATACTGATACTCTTCGTTCTCGTAAGAAGTTCCAACCATGGCGTCATAATCGGATAGCTCGAATTTCTTCAATTTTGCTAGAGCCTCGCGCACCGGAAGATCAATCCATACTCCTGTGAACTTCTTGCCTTGCTCCTTCATCGTTTGCCACTGGTGATGGCCATCGAGAATGTAACCATCGGACGAAATCAGAATGTTGCGAGTGCGTGTGTGCTTGCGCGATGCCTTCATGGCTTCTTCCGACATATCGCTTTGCGTCGGTCCAACTTCATCGGGTGAAGTCTCTTTGATCGTAATGCCAACTCCCTGCGCAAGCATCCAACGCGCGAAACGTCCACGTCGATCAATCGGAATATGCGGCATGTTTTTCCGCAAGATACCGAGGTGTTTCCGTGGCTCTCGTGGTTCCGGGCTACTACCGAGAGTTTTCGGAGTTATCCGCACGCGGAAACGATATCCACCATACTTGTTGTCGCGCCGATCTTGAACTCGTCGGGCTGTTTCGCGTTGCGCGTAAGTCCCGCTCCATACCACCTCGCCCGTCTTTCTGTCCACTACATCGATTGGAGTATCCGGCGAGATTGATGGTTCCGGGCTGCTCCCGAGAACTGATTGCACCGGCTTGGACAGCAGACGGTTGAAGCCACCGGCGATCGTGTTCGCGTCATGGGAGTCGAGGAAACGCTGGAACAGCGCTTCTCTTGCGCTCAGAGCATCAGGATTGATCCTTTGCCACTCTTCGGCGGAAATCACCCCATCGCGCAGGCGCTCGACTTCCGCGGCGATGGCAGCGGAGAACTCGCGGCGCTGGCCGGCGTCTAGCTTCTTGATGGCTGGCACGGCGATCCGGAGCTTGGCGGAAAGGTCAGCATCCTTGCCGAACTCCGCTTCCACTTCCGCAATCAGTTGCTCGACGGGCCGAGCTTCGAGCGCTTTCAAGATCAGATCCTCGCGGGATGTGTCCGACTCTGCGAACATCGACATCGTGCCGGTATCCACCGCTTCCGCTCCTTGGCGATACGCGGTGAGTATTTCCCTGATGGCCTTGCGTGAGCGGCTTTCCACGATGGCACGGGCAAGTTGGCGCTCTGGCGTCATGGCCGATGTCTCGAAGAGGTTGCCTTGGTCGAAGAACTCGCTCACGTCCCGGATTTCGCCGTTGGCGAGCGCTTGCTTGGCTTCCACGGCGGTGCGCAGCGCATCAGCGAGCACGGGGGAGAGGTCGAAGTCAGGCTTGGATCCTGCCAGCTTGAGCAGTGAACCGCTTTCTGATGCTACGCCACCGAGGATGGCACGCAGCCCGAGATCACCGGACCGGTTGAAGAGCATGTCGAGGAGGGTCGATTGCTTCGGACCAAGCAGCATGGCCACCATGGCGCGTTCGATGCGCTTGGCTCCCTCGTCGGTGAGGTTTCCGCGGTTGTCGATGATTCCCTCATCGCCCACGGCCCGAGCGAAGGCTTTGACGAAATCCCGATTGGATGCAGCGCCGGCGTCTCCGGTTGCGTCAGGGGACCAGAGTTTGAGGAGGTTGTCTTTCTCGATGCTCGACGCGTCACGATTGGCTTGTTCGGTGTTCGATACCGAGAGTTGCGCGTCACGGTTGGAGAACTCTGCGAGGTCGATCGCTTCCTTGGCAGACTTGGGCACGAAGACAGCCACGGGCACTGGCAGCGTCATTCCTTCCACGGCGATCCCTTCCGAGGCGGCAGTGTCCCTGAATCCCTTCATCACCTTGCCGGAAACCTTGCGGCTGGCGGCTTCATTGAGTGCATTGCGCCGACCGTTGCCGGAGATGTGGCACCGGTGGCACCGAGAGCTCCGCCATCATCTGCTCCACCGAGGATGGATGCGGCTGAGTTGGCCACTCCACCATCCGTGAGAGTCTCGACCACTTGAGGCGCACCGATGGGGCCAGGGATGCTCTTCACCGTGCCATCAGGATGCATGGCCACGGTTGGCTTGCCGGTCTCAACGTCGGTGGTCATCTCAGCGCCGGCCTGCTTCCACGAGCGCACGTTGCGTGCCTGCTCCTTGGTGGCTGCCTTTGCTTGTTCATCTGCCAAGTCCTGCGCTTGCGCTGCTGCGGCCTTGGCTGCTCGGTCAGCCTCCTGCTGTGCCTGCTGCGCCTGTTTCTGCGCCGCAGCCTGATTGGGTTGTGACGCGGGGTTTACTCGGTTGTTTTGGGCTTGGGCGAGGTAGTCTTGAACTTCATCCTCGGGCAAGCTGCGGTATCTTGGTGCCATGAGCGGGACACTGGCACGAATGATCGAAGACGATAACGGGCGCAGCTACCACTTGCCGGCCGCCGTCCTCCATCCTCGGTCATCGACCGGATCCTCGTGCTTGGCCTCGTTGCGCGTGTATTCGGTGGCGCTTGGCAGGACCTCGTAGGCGATGCAGGCAGCTATCACATCGTCATCGTGTGCGCCTGACGCAGCCTCGGATCGCCCCTTGGCATTTCGGATGAACTTCTTCATTTCCTTGAGCGTGTGCATGCACCGGATTTCCAGATTGTCGTTCACGATGGCTGATGCCATTCCGGAGATGATCGCCTCACGGTTGTTGGCGTCCGTCTTGAATCCGTATTGCTCCTCGACTTTGCCTGTGCGGTGGCTGATCGGCTTGCGCTTGTAAATGGGTAGTCCCGCTTCTTGCAGGATGCGTAGCGCGTGAAACCCTTTGTTGGTTTCCGGCGCCACAAGAGCGCGTCCGTAGTAGTGGCATAGCCTGATGACGTGCATTGCAATCTCCTCTTCCTCTCCTTTGAACGGCGGGCGCACTCGCGCCACGAGTTTTGCTCTCATCCATCTGTTGGTGAGTGTGTCGTGATACGCGGCTCTCCAGACTGACGCACTGTGGGCATCAGTGTCGGAACCGATGGTCTGGCTCTTGGATTCTGCGGGGTCGAGTACGACGATGTATTTCAGTCCTGGCAATGGGCGCTCCCAAATGAGGATGTCGCCAGTTCCATCACGCTCGGGATGCCACGTCACGTTGCCTCTGTCTTGTTTCACGAGGTAAGCGCGCTGCCATCCGTTGAAAGGACCGATGCACAAAAAAAAGGTTAGCCAGCAAGACCCATCCCGCTGGCCTCTCAGCCTCTCAGGCTCTCAGGCTCTCAGGCTCTCAGGCTCTCAGGCTCTCAGGCTCTCAGGCTCTCAGGCTCTCAGGCTCTCAG
>CAYRLT010000307.1:0-2423 GCA_964425095.1 uncultured Luteolibacter sp. | reverse complement strand
TGGCCTCTTGCAACTCGCGCGGCGCAGGGCTAGAGGTTATCGCACCTTTAGAAATTTCCAAGCGATGGCGTATTGGATCGCTGGTGGTTTAACCATTGAAAACCGACGTGCACTTACCCACTAAAAGTTCAGGAGCGCCTTAAAATTTAAAGCTTTCTTCATCATGCTTCTCCAAGACCACGTCATCTTCCTAACCGGCGGCTCAACCGGCATCGGCCTCGACTGCGCGAAAGCCTACGCCGCCGAAGGTGCCAAAGTCGTGCTCGTCGCCCGCAACGGCGATCTAGCCGCCCAAGCCGCCGCCGAACTCGGCCCGGACCACCTCGGTTTCGCCTGCGATGTTTCCAAAGATGCCGACGTGAAATCCGCCACCGCGCGTGTGCTTGCCCACTTTGGAAAAATAGACGCCATCCATAACAACGCCGGCATCGCCACTCCTAGCAAACCGCTGCATGAAACGACTGACGACGAATGGGACGCACTGTTTAGCATCAACCTGAAAAGCGTTCTCCACACCACCCGCCACGGCATCACCGCGCTGCGCGAATCCAAAGGCTGCATTCTTAACACCTCCTCCCTCGTCGGAGTCATCGGTCAGGAAATCCACGCCGCCTACACCGCCACCAAAGGCGGCATGAACATCCTAACTAAATCCATGGCGCTCGACTACGCCAAAGAAGGCATCCGCGTGAACGCCGTCTGCCCCGCCGGCACTTGGACACCCATGCTCCACCAATGGGCCGACCAACAACCAGACCCTGCGGGTATCTCAAAGTATCTCGATGACATCCACCCACTCGGCTATTGCCCCGATGGCGATGTGGTCGCGGATGCCTGCGTCTTCCTTCTATCAGCCAAGGCCCGCTTCATCACCGGCCATATCATGCACGTATCCGGCGGTGCGGAAATCGGCTACCGCCGCTCGGATTCATAACCACTCGCCATGCCATGAACTCACGCGAACGCATCCTCTCCGCCATCCGTCACCGGGAACCCGATCGCGTTCCCATCGACATGGGTGCCACACCTTCCTCAGGAATCTCCGCCATTGCCTACGGTCGGTTGAAACAACATCTCGGTATCCATGGTGGGAAAAATCGCGTTTATGATGTGGTCCAACAACTTGCTCAACCGGAGGAGGATATTCTCAAGCGTTTCCATATTGATGTGGTGGACCTCGGCCGCACCTTCGATACCCGTGACGCCGATTGGTATAATGTAAAACTGTTCGATGGCAGCGACGCGCAATACCCCACTTGGTTTCAACCAGTGGCATCAGCAGACGGCGGATGGCGCGCCCATGCGCCGGACGGAACGGAAATCGCCACGCAGTTGAAGAACATGAATTTCTTCGACCAAACGTGTTTCCCTTGGCTCGAGGATTATCCTGCAAATTTGGCCGCCGACCTGCCCGATGCCATGGCGAAAGTCCACTGGGCCGCGCTGGCACACAGTCCATGGGACCATGCGGGTGACAACGGATTTTGGGAAAAAATCCGCGCCAATACCTTGGCCCTGCGCGCATCGACCGACCGCGCCATCATGGTGGTCGTCGGTTGCAATCTGTTCGAGTGGGGAACCTTTCTAAGACGCATGGATAATTTTCTGATGGATCTCGTCGCGGAGCCCGAGCAGGCCAAGAAACTGCTAGAGTCTCTGATGGAAATTCACCTGAGCACCTTGGAAAAAGTCTGCCATGCCGTCGGAGACATCGTCGACATCTGCCGTTTTGGCGACGATCTGGGCACAGATACCGGCCCGTTCATGGCTCCCGCCACCTACCGGCATTTGTTCAAGAAACACCACACACGCTTGTGCGAATATGTGCACCAGCATTCATCGATGCATACGTTCCTTCATTCCTGCGGATCGATTCACTCACTGCTGCCAGACCTGATCGACGCTGGATTCGATGTGATCAACCCCGTGCAAACCGCCTGCCGCGATATGGATCCCGCCAGACTCAAGCGTGAGTTCGGAGCAGACATCACCTTTTGGGGTGGCGGAGCGGACACTCGTGCCGTTCTCAACCATGGCACCCCCGCTGCCGTGCGCGCCGATGTGTTGGAACGACTCAAAATCTTCGCCCCGGGCGGCGGCTTTGTCTTCAACACCATCCACAACATCCTGCCCGACGTGCCGCCGGAAAACATCATCGCGATGTTTGATGCGGTTGAGGAATACAACACCGCAGGCTCATAAAAAATCACTTGAACCGAAAACCAAAACGAAACCACGGATTATATAGATTAACACGGATTTTAAGAGTTTATGAAAACAAAACACTACCGTCCCACAAGCTGAGCATAACGCTTCCTGAGCCTTGATTTCACGAGGCTCGGTGCTATTTCGAACGAAATGCCGATTGCGACTTTTTGGAGATAAGTTGATACAACCTTGGTTTTACGCGCCGATGCTGTCCC
>CAYRLT010000306.1:0-6629 GCA_964425095.1 uncultured Luteolibacter sp. | reverse complement strand
ACTGAATGAATGCTGCGGTGGAAATCCAAAACGGCTTTCTGGTCCTGCCAAGCGCAGGACGGACTGTTCTTCTGGAAACAGATGCCGGTTAGATCCAGATGGGTGACTGATAGGACCCTCCGGTCCAAATCGAAACCACAGAAAGCACGGTTCGAAGGCCTTTCCAAAAAAGACCGTCCTAAGATTGGTGTGGATTTTCAGAATCCTCGCCCCGGAGAAAAACACCCTAATTCGCACCTTGACCTAATGGGTGACCCCCATTCGTGTTGACCTCATTCATTTACGTTCACTGCCTCCCCAAGAATTGGATCTGTGATATCTACATTGAAGTGAATATCAATCATCCCATCTTTAGGATTCGTTACCGCGACAACTTTTTCAACAAGTCCGCTATCGTATAGACGCAAAATGTCTTCATTCAGCTTTTCTTCGGAAAATCTACTTCCAGATTTTAAGGCAATATATTTTTCAAGATGCTCCGAAGTGATCCATTTTCCCACTACATTAACAGTCACCGAAGAAACCGTAAGATGCGTGAAATTGCCCTTCTGATCATGCTTGCAGCATGATGCTAAGAGAGTCAAGCTGGCAAGAATTACCAACAATATCCTGAGACTATTCACTTTGCAGTGCATCGTATTATCCGTGTCTTCTTAATAGTTCCGTCCATTTTCCTTGTATTTCCATCGACCACAATCTTGCCCGCGTTGAAGAACACAAGAATCTCTTTCAGGGTAATGTCCAACCCTTCGGGTTTGCAGCATTTTTGATCCTTGTTGTCAGGATCCGGAAACGGATCAATTATTGTTGGAACTCCCTTCTGATTAATGCTAGTCAATACAACGGCATGTTTCTGGCCGGACTCAATGCTAATAACCGAGGGACCTTTTAAGTTCACCAATTCCTCGTAGGTCAGGGAGATAGCCTTACACTCTACACCTCCGATTTTATTCATGGCCGCAATTAGGTCGTCATCCATGAATCCGCCACCTCCGTTGCGGATCTCATCCACAGTTATCTTCCGAGTGGAAACCTCAACCATTACCTCGATCATCTCATCAGTTGTTATTTTTTTATCGGTGAGATAATTGATCAAATTAGCCGCCGATGCCGGAAGGCAAGAACCTGAGTATTTCTGGAGGTTGAATTCAGCAGGTATGAGGCCAAGCGCATCTATTTCGTTCACCCCATTATTCCCCACGAATCCTCACAGGTTCAACCCGCCCGCTTCCTCAATTGCTGTGCTAGCGACCAGTTCATGAGTAATCATTGATAAGGATTTGGGGTGACACTTTGAATAGAACCCCATGAAACAAACAAATGAATCGGCCTTTGTCGAAGCCGAAAAGAAGAGATTGTCACGGCGCTCAAACTGCCAGCCAGGCAAGCGTCGAAAAGTAGTTGCCTACCCGCCGGAGTTCCGGCTCCGAGCGGTGCGGATGTGCGTGGACGAGGGACACACTCAGGCCGAGGTGGCCGGACTGCTCGACATATCGATCAACACCCTCAGCAACTGGACGCTGAATTATCGCAGGGGCGGCGGCGTGAATGCGCCGTTGTTCCGTTATTCGGTGCCGCCCCGGGGCGGCACCGAAGAACGGCCGCGCCTGCCCGAGCCCGTCCGCGAGCAGATTGTCGCGCTCAAACAGGCCAATCAGGGCTGGGGCGCGCGCCGCATCGCGCAGGTGTTGCGTCGCTGGTTCTTTCTGCAAGCCAGTCCTGAAACGGTGCGCCGCACGCTGCACAAGGAGGAACTCATCACCCCTGCGCCCCGACGGCCCAAACGCAATCCCTCCAAACCCCGCTTCTTCGAGCGGGCCTCCCCCAACCAGATGTGGCAGAGTGACATCTTCTGCTTCCGGCTGGGCGGCAACAACGCCTACCTGATCGCCTTCCTGGACGATTACTCGCGGTTCATTGTCGGTATCGAACTGTTCCGCAGCCAGACCGCCCAGGCCGTCATCGAGGTTTACCGGCGGGCTGCCGCTGAATTCGGCATTCCCAAGGAGATGCTCACCGACAACGGTCGCCAATATGCCGCTTGGCGCGGATCGAGCCGCTTCCAGAATGAAATGGCCAAGGACCGCGTCTCCCACATCCGCTCCAGACCGCATCATCCGATGACGCTCGGCAAGGTCGAACGGTTCTGGAACTCCATCTGGGGAGAATTCCTCGGCCGCGCCCAGTTCGACGACTTCGAGCAAGCTCGCGAGCGCATCCGCCTGTGGGTCCAGCATTACAACCACAAGCGCCCGCATCAGGGCATCGGCGGCCTGTGCCCGGCGGACCGCTTCTTTGAAATCCAGCACGATCTGCGCAAGACCATTGAGGAAGGCATCCGGGAAAATATCCTCGAAATGGCCCTGCGCGGCCGTCCCCAAGCGCCCTTCTACATGGTCGGACGCATGCAGGGGCAGTCCGTCGTGCTGAGGGCGGAAAAAGGCAAACTCAAGCTCCGCGTCGATGGCGAGGAGCAAACCACCAACCATGAACTCGAATATGACATCCAAACCGAAATCCTCCCGGACGGACAGTCCGGACAACAGTCAGCAAACCAAACCGACGCCGGCGAAGCGGGGCCGACCTCCGGGCAAGACGACCCGCCGGCCGACCAAAACCTTCAGCCCCGAGCAGAAGGTCCAGGCGGTGCTCGCGGCATGGACCGAGAAGGTCAGCCAGACGGAGATCTGTCGACAGATGCAGATCAATTATGTGACCTTCCAACACTGGCAGGAACGGGCGATGGATGGAATGCTGCGTGCCCTGGAAAACCAGATGCGCCTGGAGGACACTTCGGTGCTCAGCCCGCGGTTGCGCAAGATCATGGAGCGTGGCCGCAGTGTTCCGGAAGAACGGCTTGGCCGCAGGCTCATTCAGATCCAACAAGAGCGGGACAACAACCCGGAGGTTTGATAGAAGACGCGTGTGACCAGGAAATCCCAAGAAATATCCCGCCAACGGGCGGAGGTCATCCTGCAAGTCCGTGCGGGCCGGATCACGGCGACCGAAGCGGCACACCTGTTGGGGATCTCCCGCAAGACATACTATCAGTGGGAACAACGGGCCCTGAGTGGAATGCTCGCGGGCCTGGAGAACCGCAGCCCGGGACGCCCCCTAACACCGAAAGCGGATTCGGAAACCCTGCGCCTCAAGCAGCAGGTGACCCAACTGGAGAATCGGCTCAAGGTGATGGCGGAAGTCCACGAACTGCGTGGGATGATCGCGGACTTACGCCCGCCCAAGCCCAATCAAGCCTCCAAACCGAAATCGAAACCGAACCCGAAACCGAAACGCCCGCCAGCGGGACGTGAAAAAAAAATATGAACCCGAGTTACGCCAACTGGTTGACCGCATCGAGCACGTGCGAATGCAATGCCCGCGTCATAGCGCCGCTGCGCTCTGCCGGTCCGTCGGCTTGCCATACAGCACTTTGCGTCGCTGGCGTGAACGCCGCCGCCGGTCTTCTATCATCTGGCGTCAACCCGGGCCTTCAAAACAATCCGCGCTGCCCGTGGCCGACTTCCGGTCACGGGTCGCGCATCTCAATCACGCAACCACCCGCACTCACGGTACCGGCCTGCTCATCAAAGCTTTCTGTGAGTCCGTCTCTCGCCGCCGCCTCCGTGCCCTTGTTGCACGGCTGCGCCGTCGCCACATCCGCCGTCTGCGCAACGCAAAACTCCATGTCACTTGGCACCTGCCCAACCTCGCATGGGCCATCGACGCCCTCCATCTGCAAACTTCAACCGCCGATCCCGGCGTTGTGGTCGTGCTGGCTCGTGACCTCGCCTCGCACTTCCACTTCGAGCCGTTGGTCCTCATGGCCGAATCCGCAGCGCACAACCGCGATTGGCTCCAGCGTCTTTGCTCGCGGCACGGCGCTCCACTCCTGCTCAAACGTGACAATGGCGCGCCATTCAACGCTTCTATCCTCACGGACTTCATTGCCGAAAATGGCATCCTGCCACTCAATAGTCCGGTCCGCCATCCGTCCTACAATGGCGCGATCGAACATGGCGTCGGCTCTTTCAAACGTGCCGTTTACGCCGCCCTCGACCCTGATCAACCGGTGCCGGAAATCCCCAGACTCCTCCCGCTCATCCGGGCCATCATTCATCTCCACAACACACGACCGCGCCGAAGCCTCGCCGGACTCACTCCCGCCCAAGCTTATTTCCATCACCAAACACAACGATGGTCCCGCGCCAATCGTCATGAAATTTTCGACTGGATCTGCGCTCACGCGCAGAGCATGCTCGAAACGAAATGGGAAATGGCCGATCACCACACCCGCGCCGTCACATGGCGGCACTCCGTGGTCGCCTGGCTCCGCTGCCAGCAACTGATCACCGTCTCCCAAAAACCACAACCGTCACCCCATTTCTTAACTCAAATCCGCTCATAAATGCATTGGCAGCACAGGATCCGATTGAGGAAGAAGGAGGAATCAACCTGTATGGGTTCTTGGAGAATGATGGAATAAGACTAGTTGATGTATTAGGTTATGGATTTTGGAGCACTATTGGGCAAATTATAGATGTTATTCCAATAATTGGAACATTCAAAAACCTTTTTTTCCCACCTAATGGGATAGATCCTGCCGATTATAATGTAAAAATGGATCTAAATCTGTGTGAGGCTGATCCAGAGGCTGCTAAAATAGAGTGTCAGAAAGGAATTAGATCGCAGCTAGCAACAAAAATTGGACCATACATTGCCACGATGCTAGTTCATGATTTTATAGATGTCTCTTTCACATTAATAACGAAAAACGCTTGGTGGCTACTTGATGGTGCCATTGACTCACTTATCTCAATGCAACGAATTTCCAAGATGATTGAAGCAGCCAATGATGCCATGAATGGGTGTAATTGCCCAGCTACTTTGGCTTGTAATAAAAATGCAAGTTATGACACCTCTGCCCTGAGGTGGGAATCTAATTCAAATAATCGAGGATCAGCACTAAAGTGGCGCCCGGAATTTGGGATGTTGGCCAAGTTCTGAGTCGAGTCCAAGGCATGTAAACTCTACCCATTAAATTTGACATAAATCAATGCAATGAAAATAATATCCAAAAAAAGCACCGCGACACATTTAGCTGATTATTTAAATTAAAATTGTCCAGAATATTGACGTGAATTAAATATATATGCGCATGAAGGTTTGTGAAAAAAATAATCGGTGGCCTTTAATAATATCATTTCTAGTAATTAATATTAGTTTAGTCTGTTGGATTCTGATGTTGCCAAGACTATCGGTAGCTTTATCAGGTGATTTGGAAAAAAAGAATTTTTTATTTTCCGTTTTCGGCATTGGATGGATGTGTGGTATAATAACTGCGATATTAACATTATTTTTTTACATCATGATTAAAAAAATAATCATGACAACATCGGCCTCAGGCCGTCCAAAATAACATGAATGAACATTCCACAAGACAGGCTTTTTGAGAGAAAATATTCTTGCCACCGGTCGTTGCGGCCCTCATCCCGTAGTAGGATTTGCCTTCCCGTGATAATGAGGATGCGCTACAAGTCATGAAGTTCTGAATCGTCATGGCAAGCGCTGCACCATCTCCCCAGATTCCAACCGTTTCTACGGCGGGTTCTGGGATGGCGCGGCCGAGGATTCCGTCAACCATTGCGCGCCGCGTCACCGACCGCGGAGGGCCCTACCACACGAAACGAGCAGCGAAAACCCGATCTTCCGCCGGAAATCAGCGACTCCCAGACCTCAGAATACTCCAAAAATCACCGAAATCACCAGGTTTGAGGGTGGTAGTGGCTGATTACACATACAGGTGGTATGATCCGCTGACGGGCCGCTGGCCGTCCAGAGATCCGATTGACGAGGAGGGAGGAGAAAATCTGTATGCCTTCGTGAGCAACAATCCAAATTATGCTACGGATTACTTGGGACTTCAGGAGTATAGAGTTGTGGATGCAGATCATGAAACCGGGCATGTGAATTTCGAATTTACGCAGGAACCACATTGCGAATGTGATGATCCCAAAGACCCAAATTCCAAGTACACTCTCAAAGAAGGAAAAGTAAAAACGAAGGTGGTGGTACAATCGAAAGTAACTTTTACTTTGGAATACCGTGACAAAACCAAAGCAACTGTTGAATGCGAGACCACTAAGAATATGCGCAAGGTGGTTAAAGCCCACGAAGACAAGCATGTCCAAAATTTAAATGCTAAAATCAAAGCTCTCAATGATACTTATGCTAAAGGCGGCTACACAAAAGGTGAATGCGACAAGGCGTTGGCAGAATACACTAAAGAATGGGTAGGATGGGACAAAAAAGAGTTCAAACATGAGAATAAAGAGTCACCTCAGCCAGATTACTCATTGGACTCAGCTTATACGGAGTGCATGAACGCAGGCAAATGCAAACAACCCGTCAAATCTAAGTAGTAATCGCCCTGATTAATTAACAAAAAATACAACTTTCATATCAAAATTCAATAGAGTCATGTCAAAAAATATGGCGCTCCTGAACTTTTAGTGGGTAAGTGCACGTCGGTTTTCAATGGTTAAACCACCAGCGATCCAATACGCCATCGCTTGGAAATTTCTAAAGGTGCGATAACCTCTAGCCCTGCGCCGCGCGAGTTGCAAGAGGCC
>CAYRLT010000305.1:0-4726 GCA_964425095.1 uncultured Luteolibacter sp. | reverse complement strand
TACTTTTGAGCGGAAAACCCGAGACTCCCAAGAAACAATTTCTCCTGAGGCAAGAGCTTCTCCCAAACGTCGTTTCGTCCTATTTCTCCGGCCAGGGCCACCAACTCGGGGCAATTCAGTTGACCACACTTACGTGCAAGTAAAAATAAATTGTAAACGGGCGTTCTATATCCGTCCGACCACGTGCTCGGGTTTTTCGATTCAGCCAGAATGTTTCTAACCGCCCCGATAGCGGGTAGCATTCCGCGCGAATCTCCCAGATTGGCCAACGCACACAAAACCACCGCATTCAGACCCTGCTTTTTCATGAGTTCACAAAGTTCGGGAACCACACTTGAATCGCCAAGTTTGCCAAGTGCATGGATGGCGTATGCCCGCCACTCGAGCTCTGACTGTTTTTTGCTTTCCAAGTCCCGCTTCGCAAGTTCCAGCAAGTAGGGGATCGCCCGTGGATTACCAGTTTCCTCCAGTGCGAAAATGACCAACAATCGAAGTGATAGATCGCGTCTTCCAACTTCGCACAATAGGTCGACAGATTCGTCGGCCCCGTCCCTTTTTAAATGTTCCAGGCAAAAGGTGGAATATCCCCCATTATTGGCGAACAACACTCTCCTCACCATAGGCATGACCTCGGGTTGCACCACGTAAAGCAGGTTTTGGATTTGCTTTGGCTTGAGATCCTCACGGCAACATTCGCGGCGCAACCAATCCCGCAATTCGACATTGCCAGTGTTCATTAGCAAACAATTCACCACTGACACAAGGTGCTGATACTGATCAGGACTCAGCTTGCCGGACAACGCATCAATGACCGGACCCACCAAACTTTCATCCCGGGATCTCCGGATCTGCTCGCGCGCAATCGTGCTTAGCAAATGTGTGGAGCTGGAACATGCATCTTCCACGGTTTCAATCGCATCCATCCACATCTGCAGACGGGGATGATTGTAGTTTTTTCCGCGCTTGGAAGAATTCTTGACCGGTGTTCCTTGAATCAGCTCCATGGCCTCACGCAGACGTTTCATTTGCCCTCCGGACGATTTTCCGGCGCTCATGGAATCCATTACATTCTGACACTCTGACAAAAGTGATTTAGCGGAAACCCCCAGTTCACTAGCGCACAATACTGCCACGAATCGATCATGGACATAGATCCCCCGCCGCATGATGTCTCCCAAGGCATTCGCCTTGCTTTCCTCAGATCGATCCTGCGCCATCAATGCCTTGGCGAAATAAGACATACCAGCCTGCCTCTCATCCAAAAACCGCGGAACGTTTTCATCAAGCGCTCGGGCAATGGATTCGCTCTTCAGTGGCAGCCTTGCAATCAACTCCGCAGCTTTCACGCTTATATAAAAATCTGAATCGGCAGCCAACTCAGCTATCGGATCAATCAACTCGCCCCGCCAATCCACCAAAGACAACTCCTCGATTTTCGCCCGAGTGATCTGCGATTGTACCGCATCCAAGGCCCGCAACCGGACAATGCGATCGGATTCCCGAAGGACACGGCTCAAGAACGGCCAAACACAGGGCTGTCCGACCTTCGCACTCGCGATCACCGACAAAAGGCTAATCCATATTTTAGGATTTTCACATAAAGGCAGAACCAATTCCCGAACATGATTTTCATCCATCTCCAGCACAAACTGGCATGCCGCAAATTGCTGCAACGAACCGGTCGAAATCGCCTCACGCAGGACAGGCAAAGCCTCCAACCCCAATCGCTTGATCTCGTCACACGCTTTGCGCGAAACATCCACGTCAACGGAGAGCCAATGAGTCAACAAGTCTGAAGAAATGGACGTCATAGATGCAAAAAGTTGTGCTTCAAGACCTCGACATTGTCCAGATGTCAGATTCAAAAAACCTCCCATCACTCATTCAGAATCCAGAATCCAATGGTGATCACAGCGGACAATTTACCTATGAATCGCCGCAGATCATGAATTCAGAACCGCAGAAACCAACGAGCCAAATATCAAAACGGGCTGGAGAATGAGCAATCTTACCATCCAGATACCCGCGGGCGGCTTGACCTTCGGTGCGGCGGCAAGGACCCGCCGGGCATCAGGATAACCAACTACATTGCCGAGCACATCCAAGGTGGAATCACGTCCGCCCCTCCAGAGATGGAACAAGGAAATCGGACTCCAGATAATTCCCCATGGAAAACCCCACCAGCCGAAAAGAATCGTGACCATCGTGGCCCCGAACAAGGGAACCATCGGCCATTGGTCACGACCGACCAACCGAACTCCTCCCATGTTACGATTGAACGACAACACCAGCAGCGAAATGACAAAAGGATAAGTCACAAAACGCTTACCTGCCATCACTTCATCGACGACAGGATGCTCTGGCAGCGGTAGCTGTGGCGGCTTTGGCGCGTATCGATCGAGAGGAGACGGGGTATGGCTCATATGATTTTTTGTGGTGCGGTCGATTTTAATCAACATGTGCCCGGCAGGTCAAAAGCGATTGGAAGAAATATCAGGCTTAATGGTCCTACCTCGCAACCTATCTTGGCGACGGACGAATGGAAATCTGCAACAACCTTGTAGAAAACGCGATCAGGCCAACCAAACATGGCACAAAAAAACTGGCTGGTCTGAGGCGGACCCCGAAAATCGGGCCAGGAGCTAAGCTATGATTATGGTGGCCGGGTGCGGGAATTGACCCGAACCTAAACCACACAAAATGAAAGCAAAACGAAGAAGACACGAACCCGAATTCAAGGCCCGCGTAGCGCTCGAAGCGCTCAAGGGCATCAAAACCATTCAGCAGATCGCCAAGGAATTTGACATCCATCCGGTGCAAGTCTCCGATTGGAAGAAAGCCATGACGGATGGAGCCACCGGGATTTTCGGCACCACTCGGGAGAAGGCTGATACCGAGGATTTCGAGCGCCAGCGCGACGAATTGCACGCCAAGATCGGACAGTTGACCGTTGAGGTGGACTTCCTGCGCAAAAAGTCGAAACAACTCGGTCTGTGAGGGATCGCATCGAGTTGGTCGAAAAAAACCATCCCAAACTGAGCATGAGAAAACAATGTGAACTCCTCGGTGTCGCCCGCTCCACGGTGGACTACCAGGCCGCGCCCGAAGATACCGAAGACATTCGCATCAAACGCCTGTTGGACGAAATCTACATGATCGATCCGTGCCTTGGAAGCCGCCGTCTGGTGACAGTTCTGGAGCGGGATCACGGCATGAAGGTTAATCGAAAGCGGCTCCAGCGACTGCGCCGCGAGATCGGCCATGAGGCAATCTGGTGCAAGCCGCGCACCAGCATTCCGGACCATGGGCACCGCAAATATCCCTACTTGCTGAGGGGGCTGACAGTCGCAAGACCCGACCACGTATGGTGCACCGACATCACCTACGTGCCGATGCCCGGCGGTCACGCCTACCTGTGCGCGGTTATGGACTGGTATTCGCGCAAAGTGCTGGGCTGGGCCGTTTCCAACACCATGGAAACCGGCCTCTGCCTGGAAGCACTGGAAAACGCCCTGAGCGCCACGGGCCGGATCCCGGAAATATTCAACACCGACCAAGGCTGCCAGTTCACCTCCGCCGAATGGACCGGGAGATTACTAGATCTCGGGGTTCAAATCAGCATGGACGGCCGTGGCCGTTGGATGGACAACGTCTTCATTGAGCGGTTGTGGAGGAGCGTGAAATACGAGGAGATCTATCTGTTCGAACACGCCACCGTGCCGGCCCTGCGCGCCGGACTCGCGAAATGGTTCGGTCGCTACAACGACTGGCGGCCCCACGAGACACTCGGCAACCTGACCCCGGCAGTGGTCTATCAAACCGCACCGCAAAGCCCTCAGGATGCCCCTGAGGCAGCAACCCCGAAGGCCGCGTGAACAACAACCTCCCCCCGGCGCGGCGAATTTGGGAAGCCTCCGTTCCAGGCTCCGCACTGCACTGCGCTACGCTCCGTTGCGTGCGGAGCCTTCCACTTCAGCTTCCCAAATTCGAGTCCCTCGCCACTCCATCCTTGATCCTCAATCCATGATCTCCTATCTCTTTCCCGCACCCCGCCACCATAGCTTAATTTAGCTCTTCCGTGGCCGGACTTTCGGGTCCGCCTCACTAATACATGTTAGTCGACTGGCATCGATTCATTCAGGACAGTCTACATCTAACAATAATCCGGCAGATCCAAGTAGAGAGAGTTCGTCGGCTTCGAAGACAAATCCAATCTGATCGTCACCATTTACAATATTGACTTGCAAACTGAGATAATTCCCTTGCCTTTTAAGTTCTTTAAACAAATCAATGTTATTTTTAATTATTAAAATTAGGTTCTCTGGAATATTTTGTTCACAACCATAACCAGAAGAAAAAATCCAAACATTTTCTTTATGGACTCCAATCCCTGAACATCTCTTGGCACCTTTGGTAAGATAACTTGTTGCATCGACTCCCAACTTTGTTGACAAATAATTGAGATCATCTTGTTTTGAAGATATTACTATCTTGTAGTTGATGGACGATGTTTTCATTCAATTAAAAAAGTTATTCACAAACAGTGATTGGCTCTCCAGGACCATTCTCACCTTTTCTTTTCACATTGAGGCGGACCCGAAAGTCCGGCCACGGAAGAGCTAAATTAAGCTATGGTGGCGGGGTGCGGGAAAGAGATAGGAGATCATGGATTGAGGATCAAGGATAGAGTGGCGAGGGACTCGAATTTGGGAAGCTGGAGTGGAAG
>CAYRLT010000304.1:0-3006 GCA_964425095.1 uncultured Luteolibacter sp. | reverse complement strand
CGCTTTTATCGGCATGCGCTACAGCTACCTCTCCACCGAGATTATCCTCAGCGGCGGCGCTCCGCCAGTCACCGCCGATGGCAGTAAATCATGGGTTGATCCGGTCATTGGCATGCACGGAGTTTGGGATCTCAACGACCGCTGGTTCCTTCACGGCGGAGGCGATATCGGCGGCTTCGGTGTGAATTCCGACCTCATCTGGCAGGCAAATCTCGCCCTTGGATACCGCATGAGTGAGAGCCTCTCGCTTGTCGGCGGCTATCGCGGCCTTGGTGTGGATTTCACCGATGGCGGCTTCCTCGTCGATACCGTCGCCCACGGCCCAGTCATCGGGCTCAGCTACCGCTTCTGATCCAACCCCATCCATCCCATGAAAACGTGCAGCCCACTCATCGCAGGCATCATCACATCCGCCCTGCTCGGCAGTTCCTTAACCGGCGCTGAGGAACTGGATCCGAGGATCGCCGCACTGCAAAAAACCGCCGCCAAATTTGTCACGGCATACAACGGTCAGGATGCCGCAGCACTCGCCGCTCTCTTCACTGCTGACGGCGAAATCACCGCTCTCGCTGGCGATCAGCTCACCAGTGGGCGCGCAGAAATCCAAACCCGCTACGAGCAAATCTTCGCCGATGAACCACGCCGTATCTCCATCGAAGTGGGTTCCGTCAGGTTCGTCGCTCCAAACGTCGCCATCGAAGACGGCGTATTTCACCTCACTCCCTCGGATGACGAAACGGCGCCACCCCAGTCCTCTTCCTTCACCACAGTCATGGTAAAAGAGGAATCCACGCCTGATTGGCGGATCGCCAGCACCCGCACTCTCGGAGACGTCACCGATGCCGCAGGGCAACTCTCCGACCTTGCCGAGATACTCAAAGGCGAGTGGACATGTCGCACACCCGACGGTGTCCGGCTGGATCTCGCTTTAGGTTGGGACAACGGCGGGAAATTTATCATCGGCGAAATGCTGGCCACCACTCCCGACGCGGAGCCGCAGGAAGGCAGCATCCGCATCGGTTGGGACGCCGATAAGAAACAGATCGTCTCGTGGATCTTCGATGCGGCGGGCGGTTTCAACCATGGCGCATGGATCCGCACCGATGATGGCTGGATGATCCGCTCCGAAGGAACCACCGGCGATGGCGAATCCCTCAGCGCCATCCACGAGCTTGGCTCGCAAGGCGCTGATACCCTGATCTGGGCCGTCACCCGACGCGTCGTCAACGGTGAGAAAGAACCCGACAAAATCCTGAGATGGGTGCGCCAAGCACCGGAACCCGCCAATGACTAACCGCTAACCGATTCCCATCATGAAATTTTTACCTACCTATTTAGCCCTCCTCATCGGGAGCGTCCTCCTCGTTCCAACCTCGCATGCAATCGGTGACCGCCGGGATCGCGGAGGGGCCGCAACTCCCAAACGCAGCCCGATGACGGGCTCAAAAATCGAACGCCCCGCCGCTCGTCCCGCCCCCAAGCCCGCCCCAAGACCCGCACTCCGCCCAGAAGCCCGCCCTACCGCACGTCCGGAAATGCGCCCTACCGCTCGTCCGGAAGCTCGTCCCACCGCTCGTCCGGAAATGCGCCCTACCGCACGTCCGGAAACCCGGCCCGCCCTGCGTCCGGAAACCCGCCCGGTGCAGCGCCCAGATACGCTCCCCGGCAAACTTCCCGATCGCAGGCCGGATACGCGCCCGTCCATGGATCGCCCTGGCCACACTCGCCCCAACACGCTGCCCGGCATGGTCACTTATCCAAACCGTCCGGACAATCGCCCGAACATTGGCCAAAACAAAATCAATACCGGAGATCGTACCAACATCCATATCGACAAGGTCAACGTTAACCGCCGCAACATGGGACTCAATCGTCCGTCCACACTTCCGGCCAACCGCCGTGACTGGGACAGCAACCGCTGGGGCGGGAATCACGGAGTCTGGGGCAACAACACGAACATCAACATCAACAATAACTACAGCCTGAACAACAATTTCTCCTACCGCCCAAACTACTGGGGTGCTAGCCCGTGGTGGGGCGCCGGTTATTGCCATACCTGGCATCACGGCCATTGGGGATACGGCTGGAACAACAGCTACTACCGCCGCCACTGGTACTACTCTGACAATGATTTCGCCTCCGGTTTCATGTGGGGCATCGCGGTATGGAGCATGGGCAACCTGATCTACGATATGGGTTACCAATCTTACAAAAACCCCTATCCTGCGCCACCTGTGCAGAATACCTACATCACCTACACGCAGCCGGTATCAGTGGCCGCCGCCGCCAACCCTCCCGGCGATGAGAAGGCCGCCGAACTCGCCGAAACCAAGTCCAACGAAGCTCTCGAGCGGTCACGCGCGGCCTTCCGGAAAGGCGACTACCTCGCCGCCTCCAAAGCCGTGGACGAGGCGATCGCCCACACCCCGGGTGATGTCACCCTTCACGAATACCGTGCGCTGGTTTTCTTCGCGTTGGGAAAATACTCGGATGCCGCGGGCGTTCTCAATCCCGTACTCGCGTCCGGACCCGGCTGGGGCTGGGACACCATGGTCGGCTTCTACACAAGCTCAGGAACCTACAGCGACCAACTCGGCAAACTGGAAGCATACACCAAAAGTGCTCCCGAAAAAGCGGATGCACGCTTCCTGTTAGGCTACCATTACATGGTCTGCGACCACATGGAGCAGGCCAACGCCGAGTTCTCCAAAGCATCGGAACTACAACCGGCGGACAATATTTCACGCCAACTCCGCGATCTAACCGCCGCCTCCATCCCTGATGCCGGAGCGGCCGATGCCGTACCTCCGGCCAGACCTGCACCCGTGGAGCCCGATCAACTCGTCGGCACCTGGGTCAGCGACCGCGGTGCAGCCGGCAAGATCACTTGCACCATGACCGCAGCCGGCGACGACACTTGGGCATTCATAACTGCAGGTCAGTCCAGTCCACTCCAGGGAACCGACGGCCTTGATGACACGGGATTGCTCGTGCTCACCAGCGACG
>CAYRLT010000303.1:0-10679 GCA_964425095.1 uncultured Luteolibacter sp. | reverse complement strand
TGGCCTCTTGCAACTCGCGCGGCGCAGGGCTAGAGGTTATCGCACCTTTAGAAATTTCCAAGCGATGGCGTATTGGATCGCTGGTGGTTTAACCATTGAAAACCGACGTGCACTTACCCACTAAAAGTTCAGGAGCGCCTTTTTTTGGTAATCAATATAAGAGTTCATCACAAATTTTCGACAATCTTAAGGTGAAGCGTTCGCCTATTAGTGAGACCACCGATAATGATAAACATGTCGTTTTTGAGCCCGGGGAAATTCGTGTTTTTCCCCACACCGGTGCCCCTGTTAGTGGAGATTTGGCGACATTGTTCCCATTACGTCCGGGATTTGATCCCGGAGCCTACGGTGGCGGGCAGATTGGCATGACATTTGGGGGCACCACCAACGTGAAGGCTGCTGACAAACCGGGAGTGTCGATCCGGTTTGATAAAGGACAAGGCGTCAATAACATATACGAAGGAAACACACCCGGATCGTTGAATTTCGCGTGCGAATGGAATATACCTCCTGGTCCCAGGCCGCCGAGGATGCCGATGGAGTATCAGATCGACTGGTTTCAGAAAGCCCAGCAATACACTCAGATCACAGAAGATCCGGGCAAGGTTGCCAATGTTGCCACCAAGCCTGGAAACCTCGCTTCTTGGGTGTTTTCTGACTCTAACCCCGTGCCGGTTGCCTATGCGCAGCTCATTCTCAAGGGGGTGGCACCTATTGACTACGAAAGCATCAATTGGGCGAAGGACTGGCGAAGCCGCAACTGGATTTATGGAGCTCCGTTTTATTTTGGTCACGGCTTATATGCCTCGGAGGATCCCGCGGCGATGCATACCCAGCGGATCGAGAATCCCTACATCATGACTTTCGGGCCGATGAGCATGTCCGATATGCCCAAAGTGGTCCAGCACATGGGGAAAAATGGATTTCTGGGTTCGGGATCAAACCCCTTCGAAAAAGTATCCCAACTGGCTGCCATTGAGTTGCCCAGCGCACCACTTTCCAGCCTGGCGGGCTTTTCGGGCATGCGAATCAATCCTGGATGGGTGCATTGGTATCGTCTCGTTCAACAAGGCAAAAATCCCAGTGTGAATTGGATACCCGGGTTGGCATTCGGCCTGGGCGGCAGCTCCAGGGCTGCGGGTGACATCAAGGCGGCTTCCTATCAAAGCGGGATTACGGGGCCCGGCATTGGCAACTCTTTCATGCACCCGATATTGCCTCGCACGGATGTTTATACTTTTTTCGACAACTCGGTGAGCTTGGACCAGGAAAATGACGGCTCATACAAACCAACCCAAACCAATGCCTACTGCGATTACTGGGATCATGTGTTCCTGCTCAACGACTCGCTTTGGGACGATTACTTTGTTTCGTCGTTGGCGAACCAGACGCGGCCCGGGGCGAGCGCGGCGGTGAGTTTGGAGGAAAATCTAAATCGGCTTGTCGACGGCAAGGAAATCTCAAATTCCCGCTACTTCTATGATTCGCGAGGTTTGGCGAAAACCCAGGTGCTCGCCGAGCTTCAGGCTACGGATGGCTATCTCAATGCCGCACGGCATCTGGTAGTGGACGGCATGTTCAACGTCAACAGCACCTCGGTATCCGCATGGCAGGCGTTGTTCGCCGGCATCCGCGAGCGGCAGTTAGTCTATCGAGATAAAAAAGGGAAGTTGCAAAAAATCGCAGTACCAAAGGGCAAGCGGATAGCCCTCTCGCGTTTCGATACCGAGGTTTCCGATCAGGAGATGGATGATCCGGAGCGAGGCGTCACCATGCCGGACGGCTTGCCGGGGTGGTCTGGCGTGCGCTTTCTCAGCGACAGCCAATTGCAGAAACTCGCCGAAGAATGTGTGAAGCAGGTGAAGAAGCGCGGTCCCTTCCTCAACTTCGCCGAGTTCATCAACCGCCGCTTGTCCAATGACGAGTTGGGCACCATGGGCGCCCTGCAAAGCGCCATTGATTACGACGACGAAGCTCCTGAGGCGGGTTCCATCAACTACGCCTTCAAGGGCAGTCCGGATTTTATGATAAAACAAGGCGATCTGGGCACCCATTCGTTCAAAACGCCCGAGGCAGCTGTGGGATCGCGTTTTGCCGGCATCCCCGGTTACGTCATCCAGTCGGATCTACTCAAGCCGATTGCCAACACGCTTGCCGTGCGCGACGACACATTCCGCATTCGCGCCTACGGCGAATCTCTGGATACCGCAGGCAAGGTGATCGCGCGCGCATGGTGCGAGGCCATCGTGCAGCGCACGCCGGACTACATAGATTCCAACAACGATGCATCGACGCCTGCCCGCTTGCTTGATCTCAACGGCGGCACCGTAGAGCCCATCAGCGTCAAATACGGCATCTTTTCAGACAACCCGGCACTCACCCCAACGAACCGCACTTTCGGCCGCAAGTTCCGCATCCAAAGCTTTCGTTGGCTTGATGAATCTGAAATTTAACCCAAGTAGTTTTGCCACTATATGAAATTTTTCCCTCTCTATTTTTTACTCAGCCTGTTCTCCACCGCTTCGCTCATTGCGCAAGATGACCCGGAAACAGAACCCCGCAAGCCGCTTGGCCGGGTGGCTTGGTTTGTTTCCACCAGTATTCCGAAGGGGATGGAAAATCCGATGACCGTGCAGTCCGGCGATGAATTGTTGCAAGTCACACTGTCGAAGCGTTCTCCCAGCGACCCGGTCAAAATCCCAGCCGACGGCATTCTGAGGATCGTGCGCAAGGTGGAGAACCCGAAAGATCCTGGGAAGCCGGCCTATCTCACGCTCGGGCAAGCCATCGTGCCGGAGGCGATGGGCAAGGCCTTGATTATTCTCATACCCGCAGCCGAAAATCCGGCGGGGCGGGTTTTCGATACCAAGGTCATGAATCTAGCAGAATTCAAGGGGGGATCTTGGCTGTTCCTGAATACCACCGAGACAAAGGTCGGCGTCGATTTGGGCGGCAGCAAGATCGAAATCAAACCCGGAGAATCAAAGGTCATTGGTAACGAGCCATCGTCGACACCTAAGAACATGGCGATACGCTACTACTTCCAGCATCCCAAAAAATCCGAGTGGAAGGTCCTCAGCACCTCCACCGTTGTGACCTATCCCACCCGCCGGGAAATCTGCATCTTCAGTTGGGATCCGCGATACAAGCGCGTGGATTACCACGGCATCACCTTCCCGGTGATGGAGTAGCGCGGGAGCGGTTTCCTGCTATCAACTATATGCAAAAACCCATGAGGGGAATCGCAACCGTCCTGAACGGGTTGTAGTTTAATCGCAATCTGATGGTGCACTTCCCGGTTTACTTCTTGGTAATCTGGATGAGCCGGGCGGAGACGTGCCATCAAGTCATGCGGCCGCAGCATTGTTTGAACTTCCTTCCTGAGCCACAGGTGCAGGGCGCGTTGCGGCCGGGTGTGTCTTCGGCTTGGAGTTTGCGTTGAGGAAGGTTGAAAGTAACCTCCTTCGGCGTGGCGACATGGAGTTGCGAGAGGAATGCTTTAAGCCTGTCCGCAGAGCGGAACAGGTTTTGCAAAGCCTCACGCTTGATCGCATCCATCAGGGTGACAAAGAGTTCGTATGCCTCGTTCTTGTATTCGACCAGTGGATCCTTTTGGCCTTGGGCGCGGAGGTAAACGCCATCGCGCAACCCGTCCATGGCGTCAAGATGCTGCTGCCATTGCCTGTCGATGGCGGTGAGAATCATGCGGCGCTGCTCTTGATCGAGCAGCTCCATCGGCAAATCACCAATGCGGTTTTCATACGATTTTTTAACATTTTCGACAAGCATCTCGACAATGGCTTCCTCCCGCATGTCTGTGAGCTCTTCCGCTGTGATGCTGATAGGAAGAGTGGCGCGAAACTCATGAATCAGTTCATGATAATCGGGATGATAAGAATCACACTCGGCGAGATACTGGCTGACCCGAGCGGGGATGGTTTCCCGAATAAGGTCATGGACGAGTTTGCCCGCAACCTCGGTAGTAAGCACTTCGTTGCGGTAGCCATAGACAATCTCACGCTGCAGATTCATGACATCGTCGAAATCGAGCACTCGCTTGCGCGTCTTGTAATCGCGTTGTTCGACCTGCCGTTGAGCGGATTCAACCAGTTTGCCATTCACTTGGCCGGACTGCTCGATCATGGCGGCCATGCGGTCCGGAGATGCGTGATTGCGCATGAGATCATCTTCAAGTGAGATGAAAAACTGCGAGCGCCCGGGATCGCCCTGGCGGGAACAGCGACCGCGGAGCTGGCGGTCCACGCGACGGGATGGGTGGCGCTCCGTGCCGATGACGAACAAGCCTCCGAGCGCGGCCACACCCGCACCCAATTTGATATCGGTGCCGCGGCCGGCCATGTTTGTAGAGACGGTGACGGCTCCGCGTTGACCGGCTAGAGCGACAATTTCCGCTTCCTGTTCGTGAAACTTCGCGTTGAGGACGGTGTGGGCGATCTTCGCCCGCTTGAGCATTCGGGAGAGCGTCTCCGAAGATTCCACCGAAGCCGTGCCGACGAGAACCGGCTGCCCCTTGGTATGTGCGGCTTCGATTTTGGAAATCACCGCGTTGAACTTCTCGCGGCGGGTCTTGAAAACCTGATCGTTCTCATCGATGCGGATATTGGGCGTGTTGGTGGGGATCGGCAACACATCCAGCTGATAGATAACATGGAATTCGGCGGCTTCCGTTTCCGCAGTGCCGGTCATGCCTGCGATTTTTTCGTATAGGCGGAAGTAGTTCTGAATGGTGATGGTCGCGTAGGTCTGGGTCTCCTTTTCGATGGATACGTTCTCCTTCGCTTCAACTGCCTGGTGGAGGCCGTCTGACCAACGGCGGCCCGCCATTTCACGACCTGTGCTTTCGTCGATGATCGTGACCTTGTCATCCCTGACAACGTAATGAACGTCCCTTTCATAAAGACAGTAGGCCTTGAGCAGCTGTGAAATGCCGTGAATTTTTCCGGCCTGCGCATCCATGTGGTGATGAATGTCCCGTTTGGCGTTGGCTTTCTGATCGTGGGTCAGATCGCGATCGGAGTCGATGGCGGCGAGCAGCGCATCGATGTCGGGCAGAGTGAAGGAATCCGGTTCATTCGGTGCCAGAAACCGGCGGCCTTTTTCCATCAGATCGGCGTCATTCGCCTTTTCATCAATGATGAAATAAAGCTCCTCCTTGAGTTTGTGGATGTCCTTTTGGAAGGCGCCTTGCTGGAATGAAAGCTCGGTCTTTTCCAACAGCCGGCGAATTTCCGGATCCTCCATGAAACGCAGCATCAAGCGGTTGCGTGGTTGCCCGAGCTTCAGTTTGAAAAGCGTGAGGCCGGCAGCCGTGGTGTCGCCATTTTGCAACAAGCGCTTCGCATCGGCGGCGAAGGCATTGCAGAGTTCTGTCTGGCGTTTCACCAGCTGACTGACGAGCGGTTTGTATGTGTCGAACTGATGGGAATCCCGGGTGGATGCTCCGCTGATGATGAGCGGAGTGCGGGCATCGTCGATCAGGATCGAGTCCACTTCGTCGATGATGGCAAGGTAATGACCGCGCTGGACTTGTTCGTCCCGCCTGGTGGCGGTGCCGTTGTCACGAAGATAGTCGAAGCCGAATTCGGAATTGGTGCCGTAGGTGATGTCGCACGCATATGATTCACGGCGTTCCGGTGGTGGCATCTGGTTCTGAATGCAGCCGACTGTTAGTCCAAGGAGGCGGAACAGCGCACCCATCCAATCGGAGTCCCGCTTGGCGAGGTAATCGTTGACGGTGACCACGTGGACGCCGAGTCCGGTAAGCGCGTTGAGATAGACAGGCAGGGTCGCAACCAGGGTTTTGCCCTCGCCGGTCTGCATTTCCGCGATCATGCCACGGTGGAGCGCGATGCCGCCGATGAGCTGGACATCGAAGTGGACCATCTCCCATTCCATCGGATGCCCGTTGACAAGGATTTCGCTACCGCAGAGTCGGCGCGCGGCGTTTTTCACCACGGCGTAAGCTTCGGGGAGGATTTTCTCCAGATATCTGGCTCGGGATTTGGCGAATGCGCCCTCGATTTGATGAAACGCTGCTTTCGCGGATTCGATCGACCCTGCGGTGGCTGCGACTTCTCGCGGAAGCGAAGGGAACTCCTTGCGAAGAACGGTTAGGCGCGCGTCGATGGCTGCGGCAGTGGCGCGGAGGTCGGCCTCGTCCATCCGCTCGATCACTGCCATGGGCGGAGCATCCAGCGCGTGATAGCGGGCAAGATGGTGACGCCATGAGGCGGTGAGTTGGTGGAGTTTTTCGACGGGTTCGCGCTGAAGCGCTCCTTCGATCTCGTTGATGCGGGCGACGGTCGGCCGGATGCGATTCACCTCGCGCTCGTTTTTGCCGCCAATGATTTTAGGGAAGAGCCACTGGATCATGGGAGGATGGAAAGGTTGAGGTTGAGTGAAGACTGAGTCGTGAGAGCCAGTAAGATGGGATGGTGAACGATGGATGGAAAAGTGATCATAAAAAAGAAAGGTGATAAGAGAGCTTTGCCAATAGGGCGAAGCAGTTGACCGGCCAGCGGATTGCCAGGCGGCGCGGAACCTCGTCACAGGGACGAGGGAGATTTCCGGGACTGCTGTGAGTCCACGAATTGGCACCCTCTCATGTCGGAAGAGTCGATGGACAAACGTGGTCAATCACTCGACATGGGCGGGCCATCTTCAGGCAACTGGTCCGGCGGGAGGTGCCCGCCCCCGGATCGCGCCTTCCCGGCAGAGAAATACGGGTGGCCCTCCGCGCTTCTCAATGAGAACAAGCCGTGACGAGGCCACCAAGGCCCTTGTGCCGACTGTGGGGTGGTAAACGAGTGAAACCTGAGGGTTGGGAATACGGCCCAGGCTTTGAGCGTCGTCGCCCAATTGCGACAATTCCACTTCTCCCGAAGAGCTGATTTTCCTAACTCGCGCATGATCCGCCGCAATTGCGTTCCATCCAACCAACGCGACCAGCGCCATGACCCATGGGATCAAAGCGTTGCGAAAAGGTCGGTGATTCAAGGTTGTCATCGGGACTTGCGCGGGCTCCATCGAACATCATCCGGTTGAGCTTCCCGTCAAAAGAGTCACGGACGATCTGAAATTGTCAAATCATTGATTCAGCCGCCATACGGCCGGGGCGCTATTCTGAGCCGCTTTTCCTGATGATGGGTCCGGCGGACGGGATTGCCGATTCCTTCAAACATGGCACCGTCATCCCATGTGCTATTCGGAAGCGGGGCGTCGATTGTTGGGCACGAAGCGGCAGAAAGGTTGATTTTTGGGTTGGGGTTTCTAATTTGTGCCGTCGGCCAATTCTGCGACCGGATCCATTTTCATGATCATTTACCTTCTCGTTTTCCTTTCAGGGTTTTCCGCCCTGATCTATCAGGTCTTGTGGATGAAGCAACTGGGGTTGTTGTTCGGCAATACTTCGCATGCCGCCGGGGCTACGTTGGCGGCGTTCTTTGCGGGCTTGGCGGCCGGCAGTTGGTTCTGGGGAAAGCGCTCAACCCGATGCGGAAATCCACTGCGGACCTATGCCGGTCTGGAACTGGGCATTGCCATTACGGCGCTGCTCTACTTTGTGGTGATGAGGGGCTATCATGTCATTTATCCGGAGCTATACCAAAGCGTGCATTCGGGCGCTTGGCTTCTGTTGGTCAAATTCCTCCTGGCGCTGGCGCTGATTTTCCCACCCGCATTTTGCATGGGCGGGACCATTCCGATCGTCGGGCAGCACGCCATCCGCAACCCGTTCCGGTTCGGATCGACCTCGGCACTGCTCTATGGAGTCAATACGCTGGGCGCGACGCTTGGCGCGTTGCTGGCCGGGTTTTTCATGCCGCTTTGGTTCGGTTTTCGGGCGACTTGTTTCATCGCCATGGGGATCACGGTGATCGTCGCGATTCTCGCCTTTCTGGTTTCACGATCATCATCGGCCTTGCGCGCGATTGAGGCCGGCGAGGGTGAGGATGGAGCATCCGATGCCATGATAGATCCGGTGGCGCGGAAGAAAATGGACAAGGATCGGCTCGCTTTGGCGGCCATTTGCTTCCTATCGGGCTTTGGCGTGCTGGCTCTTGAAGTGCTTTGGACGCGCATGTTTGCGTTGGTGCTGGAGAATTCGGTCTACACCTTTGCGGCGATCCTTGTGGTGGTGCTGTCCTGCCTTGCAGGTGGGTCATTGATCAGTTCCGCACTCGCCCGGACGAAGTGGTCGCCGAACACGATCCTTGCGGTTTTACTTGGCCTTAGCGGCATTGCCATTGCCATGACGCCCACCGTCTTCATGGAGTTGACCGATTCATTCCATTTCCTGGCGGTCAAGGCGAGTTGGTTGGATTTCGTGTTTTTGGTTTTCAAGAAATGCACACTGATCATTGGTCCGCCGGCCTTGATACTGGGCACGGTTTTCCCTTATCTGATGAAAACCGAGGAGCAATATGCCACCTCGCCTGGAAGGAGTTTGGGACGTCTCGCGACGATCAACACCATTGGAGCGATCCTCGGTTCGCTCGTCTGTGCGTTTCTTTTTCTCGAACAATTCGGCATGTGGCGGTCGATGCAGATCATGGGCGTCATCTACTTTCTGATGGCGATCTGGATCTCTTCGGTTAGAAGTCGCGTGGGAATTGCGGTCAAGTGCGTCAGTGTTGTCGGGCTGATTCTGCTGTTCACGGGACTCAATCCATCCCAACTGCCGGCGACAGGTATGCTGGCAGCGAGGAAGGATGAAGTGACCCTCAAAGCATGGGAAGGGAGCGATTGCACGGTTTCGGTGGTCCGCGGCAACGACGGGCTGAGCATCAAAATCAACTCGGACTATGGGCTGGGCTCCACCAATGCCCACGTCAGGCAAGCCTGCCAGGCCGAAATCCCGCTGATGCTCAAGCCGGATGCGAAGTCGGTCTTTTTTCTCGGGATGGGAACGGGCATCAGTGCGGGTGGCGCGCTGTCCGATCGCTTTCCCCAGGTGGAACGGGTAGTCACCTGCGAACTTTCACCCAAGGTCATCACCGCCTCCAAAGAGTTCATGACCAACGTGGACGGGGTCGATCTCACCCACGGACTTTTCACCGACAAACGCTCCACGGTTCTGACGGAGGATGGCCGCCACTACCTCATGGCCACCCAGGAGAAGTTCGATGTGATCGATGCGGATCTATTCGTTCCATACCATTCCAGTGCCGGCAGCCTCTATACCACCGAGCATTTCGAAAGCGTAAAACGTCGTCTCAACCCGGGCGGGCTTTTTGTCCAGTGGCTGCCTGCCTATCAGCTGACGGAATTCGACTTCCATGTGATCGGCCGAACCATGTTGGAAGTGTTCGATCAGGTTTCGCTTTGGCGCTGCGACTTCGCGCCGTTCAATGAAGTGGTTGCCTTCGTGGGACACCATGGACAAACCCCGCTGGCAGCTTGCGACATCGACGATACTCAGACCAAGAAGAGTTTTGTCCTTGGGAACGACCATGGTGATCTTTACCAGACACTCAACCCGCAGACAGCCCTGATGTATTATGGCGGAAACGTGACGGCTTCGAAGGAATTATTCGCGAAATATCCAGTCAATACGGATGACAAGCCGGTGATCGAATACATGGCCCCAAGGCATTTCAGGAATATCGGTGAGAAAGAGACGCCCTGGTTTGTGGGTCCTTACATCGCCAAGTTCATCAAAGATCTGCAGAATGCATGCCCTCCGGACAAGGACCCCTTGCTGGTCAACCGCAGTCCTGCCAACCGGCGATTGCCGTTAGCCGCCAGCGCGTATCACGAGACGAAGTTGTGGGCCCAAGTCGGAAATAATGCCGAGTGTGAGCAGAGTTGGGAACAATTCATCAAGGAGTGGCTGAATCAGTAGAACCGCATCGTGACGGGGGATTCAGATCCGAGCGTCGCCTCTGATGTTGATTCCATCGGGTTGCTGATTTCCTGTGCAGTTAGGTTCCGCCATGCGCCCGGGGGCATATCAACGGGCAATACGATTCCGCCGATGCGCTCTCGATGCAATGCAGTGACGCGGTTTCCAATGCGGTGAAACATGCGCTTCACCTGATGATAACGGCCTTCATGCAAAGTCAGCCGCGCCTTGCGATCACTCAGAATCTCCAACTCCGCTGGCAGCGTAGTGAGGTCTTCGGTGTGGAAATAAAATCCGCGCGCGAACTCGGCGACCGCTTCCGGCGGGATCGGATCGTGCGTTTCCACGAGATACACTTTGGGGACTTTTCGCGCTGGATCCATCAGTGACTTCGACCATCGGCCATCATTGGTTAGAAGCATGAGTCCCGACGTATTCCGATCGAGGCGACCGACCAGATGCAGGGATTCTTTATCGGGATCGTCGATCAAATCGATGACCGTCCGGTGTTCCGCATCCGTTGTGGCGCTGACCACGCCAACCGGTTTGTGGAGCATCAGATGCAGCAAGCGCTGGGCCGGACGGATCAATACTCCGTCGAGCTCGACCCGCGAAAAGCGATCCACTTCCAGATCGTGGCGGACGACAACGAGGCCATCCACGCTCACCCGGCGGTCCAGCACCCGTTGGCGCGCCTGATTGCGGCCCATGGCATCGTGTTTTGCGAGTAAGCGGTCGAGTTTCACCGGCAGAGGAATAGCCATGGGGCGGCGGGAAATGCAATGGCGGCGGCGAATGACGCGGAACCAACCCAGCA
>CAYRLT010000302.1:0-2333 GCA_964425095.1 uncultured Luteolibacter sp. | reverse complement strand
TAAAATCTCTCGTAGGCATCGTTCACAATCCGATACCGATAGTTTTTATCGATTAAAGCAGCGCCATCCGGCGATGTCTCGACGATGCGGCGGTATGTCTCTTCTCTTTTCCGCATCGTTCCTTCCGCCCGCTTGCGCTCGGTGATATCGCGGAAAATCCCAAAAATTTGAGTCTCGCCGTGGTGTTTGATAAGCACCCCCGTGGACTCAACATGCACCACCTGCCCATCCATGGCCAAAATTCGGTGTTCGCGGGGAGATGCAATCCAATTTTCATCTACGGCCTTATTTACCCGTTCGGCTAAAAGAGCCCGTTCGTCTGGATGAAACAAGTCCAAGTATCGTTTTCCAATCAAATCTCCGGGATGTTTCGTCCGAAACAGCTTGAGCGCGGCCGGGTTCGCGTAGGTGACAATCTCTTTGGATCGGAGGAGAAAGGCGTCGCTCGAGGCTTCAATGATTTTGCGGTGTCTTTCCTCGCTATCGCGCAGCGACTCCTCTACCCGCTTGCGTTCGGTGATGTCCATCGCGTAAACCACAAATCGAGCCACGGAGCCATCGGTGTCCACAACAGGCCAGATATTGTTAAGGAGCCAACGCCCTAGCCGTTCATCTTCAAATGCCTGTGGCTGGCCGCTTTGAAACACCTTTTCAACGATTACCTTGCGTTTTGCCGCCACGTCAGGGGGTATCAGGTCATAGATTGTTGTGCCAATGCAATCCTCGGCGCGCTTGCCCAGTCGGGCTGCGAATGTCGCATTCGCCGCGAGCACTTTGCCATTCCGATCGAAGAGAAAGACGGTTTCGTTAATCGCATTGAACAAGGTCTGAAGATTTTGTTCATTGGTTCGCAAACACGCCTCGATCTGCTTGCGCTCAGTGATATCGGTGAACATCGCAAAGGAGCCGGAAAATAGACCTTCAGAATTTTTCAAAGCGGTTGCAGAAACGATGGTCCAGATTTCGTTGCCGTCCTTGCAGCGGAAGCGCCGTTCATAAACACCACCTTCGCCTTTTTGGCGATCCTCCATTCTGGCCGCATGGTCGTGGATGTCCTCGGTGAACATGAATGAGTCCACCGGCTGCCCGATCATCTCCTCGGGGGTGTAGCCCAGCATGTCGGCCATGTGCCGGTTGACATAGGACGTCCGGTATTCATCCTCCATGGCCCAGATGCCCTCGTTGGCGGTTTCAACGATGCGACGGTATTTCTCCTCGGCCTCCCGCAGGGCATTTTCAGCTATCTTTCGTTCCACAATTTCCGATCGCAGGCGCATCGCTTCCCGCTTGGTCGCCCAAGCCGAACTGAGAACAAGGATCAGGACGGCGGTGAGGATAGCGGCGAAAGCCCCACCGACGTAGACCGCCGTGCGGGTGTGCGCAAAGGGCTGCTCGACCGCTGCCGCCGGGGCGATAATGAGCACGCGCCATCCACTCCCACCTACCGGAGCCCATGCCAGATAGTCTGCACCCCCCGCAACGAAGCCCTCCGCATTCTGTGGGACAGCCCGGGGAAAGGGCTTGCCCTCCGGCACAGGCGAGCCGGGCGTACCTGCTATCACCACGTTGTCGCTTCCGATAATGATCGCCGCCCACGGCTGGGCCAAGGGATGCTTGCGAAGTACATCGCGAAAGAACTCCGGGTCAGTCGGCACGGCAATGGTGTAAATAACGCGGCCATTGCGGACGACAGGGGCTCGGAACCCCATATAGCCGAGGACAAGATTGCCCACAAAAGGTTGTTTGGTGGCCCACACGTGTGCCAGTGACTCAGGGTCGCGCAGGGGTGTCATCTGCTCGCCGGGCGGGAACTGAAGGTTCAGAACCGGCTGGTGTTCATCTGTAACGATGACGGTGCGCCACTCCGGGTGCAGCGCCCAAAGCGGCTGAGCCTCCAGCCGGAATGTTTCCAAATCCCCTCGGTCAAAAGCACGCGAGGCGGCCATTCCATTCATTATTCCGATCTGCTCTCCTACGGTGCGATCTACCAAATGCGACGCACCGGCGGCTGCCTCTCGAAGCAGCCGTTCGATCGCGAGTTCCTGCTGCCGGGTGAAGATCAGGAGCATCACGACAACAAATATCAGCAAGGGGAGTACCCCGGCCACAACCCACAACAGACGCCGGTCGCGTGACTTTATATTTGTTTTGGCTGCTCGCAAGTCACTCAATTTGCCACTGCCTGTCTTCCGCTGGTTTACTGTGAATAATTGGACTCGGTCAGGTAAACTGAAACAAATCGAGGCCTGCCAGAGACTGATTCATCGCCGCTCAGACATTTTTGCTATCAAGCGCTTTCCTGACCGCAGTGGCGATATCCCGCAACACCAGCG
>CAYRLT010000301.1:0-2732 GCA_964425095.1 uncultured Luteolibacter sp. | reverse complement strand
CGAGTCCGTTCAGGACGGTCGTCATTTTTCCAATTTCTTCGGTGGTTGCATTGTTCCCGCCCGGATTCACGCAGACGTTGAAAACCGTCTGCGGATTCACAAGGCCAAAATCGGGTTCTTGAAGGAATTGAAGTGGCAGCGTGTCTCCGAGCAATGGCTGGATGGCTACCAGGAGATGATCACCCATTTCTTCGACGAATTGCGCTCACATCATGTGCGGATGCGAATCATGTTCCGCGGCAATGAGGCATCGCCCGTCAACCTGAGCCGGAAGCAGCGTGAAGATGGCTACTACCTGCTTTACTACCAATTCATCAAACACGCCTTCGGGCTCGCCCAGATGCCGGAACAGGAGGATGGGACACGTCTTCGACTCTTCTTCGACCAGTTCCCCCATACCCGCGAGCAAGTGACCCAATTCAAGGGCTTCATCGCCGGTCTGCCGGTCAGCAAGGAGCTGCGCCACAAGAATCTGAAAATCGATCCCGCCCACATCACGGAAATCGACTCCAAGGAACGCGTCCTGCTTCAGTGCGTGGACATCGTGCTCGGCGCCATGGCGTTCCGTTTGAACGAGCAGCATCTGGAAAAACCCGACGAAACCCGGAGAAGGGGCAAACGCACCATCGCCAAGGACAAGCTCTACAGGCACATCCTCGCGGAGATCCGCACCATGAAACCGGCCCTGAATCCCAAAATCTCGACCGCTTGCGAACCGTATCCGGAGGGTTCCTGGTCGATGCCCTACCGCCACTGGTCCTTCAAACCCAAGGCGCTCCAATGAAAAAGCACTCCTTTGTTCCTACATATGAACCCTACGCGCGGCGTGGAGCTTCGGAACAGCAGAGTGCTTACCGAAAGTCCCACTCCATCCCCAGCCCGTCAAACTCAAAATCATGACCGCCGACACCATCATCTCCAAAGTTTGGAGTTTCTGCACCACCTTGCGCGACGACGGCGTCGGCTATGGTGACTATTTGGAGCAGCTCACCTACCTGATCTTCCTCAAGATGGCCGATGAATACGGCCGGCCGCCTTACAAGCGCGATGTGGGAGTGCCAAAGCAACATGCTTGGGCCGCGCTGCGGCCGCTCAATGGGGCGGAGCTCGAAGTGCACTATGTCGAGACCTTGCGCGTGCTCGGTGCGGAAAAGGGAATGCTCGGGCAAATTTTTACCAAGGCCCAAAACAAGATCACCGATCCCGCCAAGCTCGCCCGTCTGATCGAGATGGTCGATGCCACCGATTGGGTGATGCTCGATTCCGATGTGAAGGGCGACATTTACGAAGGCATTCTCGAAAAGAATGCCGAGGACACCAAGTCCGGCGCGGGTCAATATTTCACGCCGCGTGCGCTGATCGCCGCGATGGTCGAGTGCGTTGCTCCGGAACCCGGCACGACCATTGCAGACCCCGCTTGCGGTACGGGCGGATTTTTTCTGGCCGCTTACGAATACTTGGTAAAAACCCACAAGCTGGATCGTGAACAGAAGGCCTTTCTCAAAAACAAAACTTTTCACGGCAACGAGATCGTTGCGGGAACTCGCCGTTTGTGCCTGATGAATTTGTTTCTCCACAACATCGGCGAAATGGATGGTGAGAGCCTCATTTCCTCTGCCGATGCGCTGGTCGCGCAGCCGTCGCAAACGGTGGACTATGTGTTAGCCAATCCACCCTTTGGCAAAAAAAGCAGCATGACCTTTACCAATGAGGAAGGCGAGCAAGAGAGGGACGATCTCACTTACAACCGACAAGATTTTTGGGCGACGACCGCCAACAAGCAGCTCAATTTCTTGCAGCACATTCGCTCGATGCTCAAGACCACCGGCCGCGCCGCCGTGGTCTTGCCGGACAATGTGCTATTCGAAGGCGGGGCAGGGGAAATTGTTCGCAAAAAGCTCCTCGAAACCACCGAGCTGCACACCATCCTTCGCCTGCCCACGGGCATTTTTTATGCCCAAGGAGTGAAGGCAAATGTGCTCTTCTTCGACAACCGTCCTGCCAGCAAGGAGGCGGCGACCAAGGAAGTTTGGTATTACGACTACCGGACGAATGTCCACCACACGCTCAAGCGCAAGCCGCTGCGCTTGGAAGATTTGCGCGATTTCATCGATTGCTACAACCCGGTCAATCGTCACAAGCGCAAGGAATCTTGGCACGCCGAGAAGAATCCGGAAGGCCGTTGGCGCAAATTTTCCTACGAAGAGCTCGTTGCCCGCGACAAAACCAGTCTCGATCTCTTCTGGCTCAAGGACGACAGCCTCGCCGATCTCGACAATCTGCCAGAGCCCGCCGACTTGGCCGACGAGATCATCGACAACATCGAAGCTGGCTTGCACAGCTTCCGCGCCGTTGCCTCTGCGCTGCAGGCGTCTACGGCCCCAGCCTGAATCTGGCATTCTACCATCCGCCCCCCCCGCGATTCACGCCAACGCGGTGGCCCGTTTGTGCAGGATTTCACTTCACTGCCGGGCGATTGGGGCTTAAACACTCCCCGTCATGCCCGTTTCATCAACCCGCCCTGGAAAGCTGATGGCCGCGAACCGCGGAGAAATTGCGATCCGCATTTTCCGCGCTGCCAACGAACTTGGTCTGCGCACGGTCTCGATCTTTGCCGAAGAGGACCGCTTTTCGATTCACCGCTTCAAGGCCGACGAGGCGTACCAGCTCGATTCGTCGAAGGGCCCTGTCGGCGCTTACCTCGATGTCGAGGGCATCGTCGCGCTCGCCAA
>CAYRLT010000300.1:0-10637 GCA_964425095.1 uncultured Luteolibacter sp. | reverse complement strand
GAAGCGCGCCGCACAAACGGAGCGTCGCGGAGTTGTGTACGGATGATAGGAGGGAAGTCGCCTGCTCGACAGAGGAAGACTCGCGAAAAGGAACCCAAGGCAACTAAATTGTCAATTTAACCAACAATCGCGTCGACAGCACATCGCATGCCGAACACAACTGGCGCCTCGCTCCAGCTACTTTGGTTTGATTGATGATTTTGGATTTTTGAATTAGATCGGGAGGCGAACATTTTCCGGGCGATGTCTCCTAAGGTGGTGTAATATATTCCACGTGGGTTTCGGCCATGCGCTCGTGAATGCGGCGGATGTTCCTAGCCCACTTCCCCCCGCCCCCACGACTGACCATGATCCGCTGGATGCCATGGAAATTCCTTGTGAAACATGCGGCCCGCCGGTTTGGCGTGCTGGATCCGGCGATGTTTTTGGCCCGAATGCGCAGTTTCGCCCAACCATCCGAGGTGGCGGAGCCGCTGGAGCTCCTGCGCGCCGGCATCTTGTTCCATGCGCGGGGTCTGGTGAATGCCAAGGCGATCCAGCACAATCTCGACTGGGTCTGGCCCTACTGGGTGGAGCGCCAATTCAATCCCGACGATCCATCATTCGTTCCCCGGGCGTTTTCATTCAGCCATATCAATCTCACGCACCGCAACTGGACCGCAGTCGGCTTGCCGGATCTGCCGCTCTATCCGATCGTCGATCCCCGTGGACTGGTGACTCCGTTGTATGATGGTTGGTCGCTGGACTTTTGGATCGTCACGGAGAATGGAAGGCGTTTGCTGCCGAGCAAATTGGATGACGGGCACGCGTCACAGCAATTGCAGCTCGATCCTACCTTGATTGTCACCACGGATTGTCAAGTCGATGGGTTGGAGTTGAAACTTTCCACCTATCTGGCTGAGGATAAAGAGTCGGCTGCGGAATTGCGCACGGACGTCCGCGCCATCTCGGATGAGGACGGCTGGCTGGTCGTGGCGGTCAGGCCATACAATCCCGAAGGTATCCAGTTCATTGATCACATTGAGTTGGAGGACTCGGGGAATTCTTTCCGGGTCAACCATGAGGCGAGCGTCATGCTGGGGGTGAAACCCGAATTGCTGCGGATGGCCCACTATGCGGAGGGCGATGTCTATCTGGATATTCCGGACGACGGTCACCGCGAGGAAGTGATATGCAATGTGGGCATGGCGACCGCTGCAGCACTGTTTCAGCTATCAAAGAATCAATCCCGAGAGCTCAACATCTCCGTCACCCTCGAACGCGATTTGAAAGGTCTGCCGCGGCGCAATCATCGCGAAAATTCCTGGCACAGCGCATTGCAAGGAACGGCGGAACTGCGCATTCCTGATGCGCGGATGCGGTTTCTCTATGATGCTGCGGTGAGGACATTACTGCTGCTCTCCGCGGAGGATTTGGTGCCGGGGCCCTACACTTACCGTCGCTTCTGGTTCCGCGATGCCTGTCTGATGCTTCACCCGCTGCTCGCTATCGGGTTAATCGAACGCGCGGAACGCATCCTCGCCACATTTCCCGCCCGCCAGAGCGTGGCCGGATATTTTCACTCGCAGGAAGGCGAGTGGGATTCTAACGGACAAGTGCTTTGGATCGCCGCCCGCATGGCGGAAATGACCGGCAAGCCACCCGCTCCAGCGATGGAACGAGCGTTGGTCAAGGGCATGCGCTGGTTGGATAGGAAACGCTCGCCAATGGATGGGCTGCTGCCTGCGGGATTCAGTGCGGAACATCTGGGACCTAATGATTATTATTACTGGGATGATTTCTGGGCATGGGGCGGCCTCAAAGCCATGGCGAAATATTGGTGGAAAATCGGCAACGAAGCGGCGGCAGAGGAAGCGGGAAATCTAGCCGTGGAATTCGGACGCGCCATCGAGGCCAGTCTTGTCACCATTCCGCAATCCCGCGCCAAGGGTGCGATTCCCGCAGCGCCCGGACGCAGGTTGGATGCCGGGGCTATCGGTTCGATGGTCGCCGACTATCCGCTCCAACTTTACCCTCCGGGGGAAGCACGGTTGGCAGCGACAGCTGAATTTCTGATCAATCACTGTTTCCATCAAGGCGGATTTTTCCAGGAGATGATCCACTCGGGAATTAATGCCTATCTAACTTTGGATCTGGCCCAGACACTGTTGCGGGCGGGCGATTCCCGCTTCGCCGCACTCGTCCGCCGGGTAGCGGAATTGGCATCGCCCACCGGTCAGTGGCCCGAGGCGATTCATCCGATTACGCTTGGCGGCTGTATGGGAGACGGGCAACACGGCTGGGCGGCTGGCGAGTGGATCATGATGATACGCAATGCGTTTGTTAGGGAAGAAGCCCGGCTTCTGGTGATTGGCTCCGGGATCCTTCCCGAATGGCTTGATGGCGAGATCGGTTTCGGGCCGACGCCTACGGCATGGGGTCCTGTGAGCGTGAATCTCGTCGGCTCATGCCTGACATTGGATGCTCAATGGCGTGAACCTCCGCCGTTTCTCAAGATTGCCGTGCCGGGATTCAAACCAATCGATGCCGACCCATCAGAGAGGATTTTCCAACTCCAAACATGATGAAAATCGCGATGTTTACCAATACGTATCTGCCGCATGTCGGCGGTGTGGCGAGGGCGGTGCAAACCTTGGAAAACGGCTGCCGCAAGCTGGGTCATGAAGTCCGCGTGATCGCCCCGGAATTCAAGGATGCGGTGGAGTCGCCCGAGGTATTGCGGGTTCCATCGATCCAAAACTTCAATGGCAGTGACTTCAGCGTTCGTCTTCCGGTTCCAAATGTCATCCATGAATTTCTCAGCGATTTTCAGCCAGACGTGATTCACAGCCATCATCCATTTCTGTTGGGTGATTCCGCGCTGCGCGAGGCATGGAAAAGGCACATCCCGGTGGTGTTTACCCACCACACGCTCTACGAACGCTACACCCATTATGTGCCGCTGGATTCGCTTATGCTCAAGCGCGTGGCGATTCAACTTTCCACGAAATACGGCAATTTGTGCGATCGTGTCATCGCGCCCAGCGAGAGCATCGAGCGCCTGCTGAAAGCGCGCGGCGTGACCACTCCGGTCAGGACGATTCCGACAGGCATCGACCTGGGGTTTTTTGCGGCAGGAAATGGTGAACGCTTTCGGGCGCAAGCCGAAATCGATCTGAATGCAAAAGTGATCGGCCATGTTGGACGCCTCGCGATGGAAAAAAATCTGACCTTTCTCGCGGATGCCGTAGCGACGAGTCTGCGTGAGTTTCCGGATGCGGTTTTTCTCAGGGTCGGCGATGGAGAAGCCCGTGGAAATATACTGGATAGACTGGCGCAACAACAGGTCGGGCGGCAGGTCAGAGCTGTCGGCAAGCTAACAGGTTGCGCGCTCTCTGATGCCTATGCGGCGATGGACTGGTTCGTCTTCTCCTCTCAAACGGAGACCCAAGGACTCGTGATCGCGGAAGCCATGGCGGCTGGTAAACCGGTTTGCGCCCTCGATGGGTCCGGAGTTCGCGAGATTGTCCATGACGGTGAAAACGGGGTTTTGCTGGAATCGAATGCATCGGCCGATGCGTTTTCCTACGCGTTGGGTTCGTTGGTTCGCGATCCTTTAAGGTCGCTGCGTTTGGCGCGGAATGCACGGATGACTGCGGTGAGTTATGGGGTCGACCGTTGTGTCGGGTGCATGATTGATTGTTATACCGATGCAATCGCCGGAACCGTTTCTGCTGCGACGTGCGGTGATTCGATGCCGTGGGATCGCCTGATTTCCGGGATCGAAATCGAGTGGAATCTATTTCTTGAAAAGGTGTCGGCCGCTGCCGCCGGCATGATGGTAACCCCAGCCACGGAGGTCAGCCTTGATTAGTCGCATTGCTGTTTGCGTCCGGTGCTTGCGGAGAAAGTTCAACCGCACTTATTGGGTCGCGCGTCTCCTCGGGATTCGTTCGCCTGCGGGCGAGGCGGACTTGCCGGGGTTGATCATCCTTCAGATCGATGGTTTGTCGCGGACGGAGATGGAGCGTGCGTTGGATTCCGGCAAGTTGCCATTTCTCGCCCGGTTGATCCGACAGGGGCACTTCACTCTCGAAAGTTTTTTCTCCGGTGTCCCATCCAGCACGCCAGCCGTGCAGGGAGAGGTTTTCTTCGGCGTGCGCTTGGCAGTGCCGAGTTTTGAGTTTCTCCATCGGAAAACCGGCGGTGTATTCCGCATGAATGAAGCTGGAGCGGCTGCGGAGATCGAAGCGATGCTTGAGAGGCAATGCCCCGAACCCTTGCTGAAAGATGGTTGTTCCTATTCCAATATCTACCGCGCCGGGGCGGAATTCTCGCGCTATTGCTCGCAAGACATGGCACCGGAGAAATTTCTCGGCCGGATGAGTTTTTTGAAGGGCTTGATCATTGCCATCGTCTATGCGTCCAAGATACTCCGCATGGCCTGTCTTTCGGTGTTAGAGTTTGGTCTGGCTTTGGTGGACATGTGCAAAGGACTTTACGAGCGTGAGGATTTCCTCAAAGAAATCGCGTTTGTTCCCTCGCGGGTGCTGGTCTGCATCATGTTGCGTGAAATGATTCGCTTCCGGGTGCTGCTGGATATCGAGCGCGGTGTGCAGGTGATCCATGCGAACTTCCTCGGCTACGACGAGCAAGCCCACCGCCGAGGGCCGGACTCGGAATTTGCTCACTGGACACTGAAGGGAATTGATCGCGCGGTGCGTGATATTTGCCATGCGGCGGGGCACTCGGTTTATCGTGATTACGAGTGGATCATCCATTCTGACCACGGGCAGGAAAGGACGGAGTCATTCGTGAAGAGAAACGGCAGGGAAATTGATGCTGCCCTACGTGAGGTTTTTTCGCGCGGGGCGCTCGCCGGCAAGGAGATATGGGTGAACGGACTGCCGGTAATCATCGGCAACACGCTCAATCGATTTCGGCGTTTTTTCTTCATGAAACCTGTTGTCAACGGCCACGCGGCGCCGCCAGATCCGGCGAATCAAATTATTTTCACAGCGCTCGGCCCGGTGGGGCAGCTATATTTCCCTTCACCGTTGCCACCCACCGTGATGGAAGACTATGCGCGGGATCTCGTGGTGGCAGGTGTGCCGCTCGTTCTGCTGCGGTCCGCTGATGGTATTGTGCGCGCTTTCAACAGGCGCGGTGAATGGATACTGCCGGACCACGGCGAGGCGATTCTTGGCGCGGAGCATTTCTATCAGGAAGAGGCGGCAGCGGATTTGATGCGGCTTTGCCAACACCTCGATGCCGGGGATTTGGTGTTAAGCGGATGGGATCCACAACAAATGCCGCTGAGTTTCTCCCATGAAAATGGTGCCCACGGCGGACCGGGTTCTGAAGAAACCCGCGGATTTCTGTTAGTTCCAGATCGCATCCGGCGTTGGCACGTCGCCCATCTGCAACAGACCCGGAAACGGGTGAGGGGAGAAGACCTCTGGAGTATCGCCCGTCATTTCCTCGGCCGCGATGGGCCGCGCGAGGAGAGGGTGCCTCATCACTTGGCGCGTGAACGTGATTTGCCGATCCGTGTGATGACATATAACATCCACAGTTGTATCGGCATCGATGGCAAAATCCGTCCTGAGCGGGTGGCGCGCGTGATCAACCACTGCGATCCTGACATCGTAGCGGTTCAGGAGCTTGATGCCCATCGGCTGCGCAGTGGCGGCCACGATCAAGCGGCGGTCATCGCCAATCACCTGCGGATGGACCATGTGTTTCATGCGATGATCGAGGAGGAAAAGGAGCGCTACGGCATCGCGATTTTTGCCAGGCATCCGTTCCGGGTTGTCAAATCCGAGCGTTTTACCCGGACGGATCACCGACCGTTCCGCGAGGCACGGGGAGCAATCTGGATAACGCTGGAGCTCGGCGGTCGTCCGTTGCATTTTATCAACACGCACTTCGGTCTTGGCCGGGCGGAGAGAAACTTTCAGGTGAACGAATTATTAGGAGAGGATTGGCTCGGACGTATTAGGGAAAACGAACCGGTGATCCTCTGCGGCGACTTCAACTCCGGCCCGCGTTCGAAGGTTTTTCAAATCCTGCAAGGACGGCTCCGCGACGCCCAGATTGCCGCAGTGGATCACAAACCTCTCGCCACGTTCTCGTCCGTGAAGCCCCTATTGCGAATCGACCACGTATTTGTCAGTCCTCATTTTTCGGTGGAAAATGTCGATTTGCCTGAAACCCCGACCGCACGGATCGCCTCGGACCATCTGCCACTCTGTGTGGAACTCAGACTGCACCCGAATCATGAAGCTGTTTAAACTATTGCTGCAACATCGTGTGAGGACCGCCATCGTCCTGATCTTGCTGATCGCAGGCGGATGGTTTGTGCAAATCCATCAGCACGATCTCAGCCAGGAGGTGATCATTGAATTCGGAAAACGCATTCATGCCGTGTGGTTTCTCGTTTTATTTTTCATTCTGCCTTTGGCGGGATGTCCCCTCAGCATCCTGCTTGTGTTGGCGGGTATTCGGTTTGGCTTCGCAGGGGGGATGGCGGTATCTTCTGTTGCTGTTTTTTTTCACAACTTTGCGGCATACCACTTATCTCACGGTTTGTTCCGGGACCGGATGAGAAACTTTCTTGAGCGGGCGGGTTACGCCATTCCGCCCATCAGTCCCGGGCATCGCATTAAGCTTACGGCCTTGTTTGCCGCCATTCATGGTCCACCGTATTTTGCAAAACTCTATCTATTAGCGCTTACCGATATTCCATTCCGGATCTATTTCTGGGTGGGCGCACCTGTTTATCTAGTTTTTTGCACGATCCCGGTGGGTGCGGGCAGCGCCGTCACACAATTCGATGCGACGTGGATATACGCCATTATCGCGGTCCTCGCAATTTTCTCGCTGGCGGGTTATTGGCTGCGCAGGCGGATCGCCGTCAGCCGTTGTAAATCAGAGTCGCCGCAAGAATAATGAGGGCGATGCCAAACATGGCGTCGATCCATAGCGCCGCTTTTTGATAGCTCCGCTGCAGTGGACGCCATTGCAGCATCAGGACCCACAGTGACCACAACCCGCACCCCAACCCCACCACCACACCCCAGATCGCATATGGCCACCACACCGGATGGGCTCCAGCGAGGAATGGCGCGCACACCGCCGCAAGAAACAGGGCGACCTTCGGGTTTAACAGATTGCATAAGAGACCTTGGACAAATGGGGGATGCCTACTTTTTGTCGACTTGCTTTCACCCCTCGATTTCGAATTCCAAGTGGCGAAAACCTCCATGAACAGGCCGAATGCCAGCCACAGCAGGTAGAGCGCCGCCACCCAGAGAAGCACTTTGTGCAGCACCGGCAGTCGTTCGAAGGCCACCGCCAAGCCGCCGATGGAGAGCGTGGCATGGACCGTTAAGCCGCTGGCGATGCCCAAAGCCATTTTCACGCCGACTCGTGGGCCGTCGCGCAGCGCCGTGCGCGTCAACAAGAGCATGTCCGGCCCCGGACTGAATTGACCGAGCACCATCACCCCTGCAAACACCCACAATTGGCCGAAATCCGTCACGCTTGGAGCCTAGCACGGTCATTTTTCCGCTGACAATGAAAGAACCTGCTCCGCAAATCGAACGATTTTGACAAATCCCGGTGGATCGATAGCCTGCCGCGACTCTGCCACGCGGCATGCCATGCCAACCGCTCACTGAATCCCGCTTATCCACCATGAACACGCTCCGCACTTTCACCACCGGCTCCGGCTCCGAAGGAAAATTTCACTCACTTCCCGCCCTCGCCGAGCAAGGCTTTCCGAACCTCTCCCGCCTACCGGTTTCCATCCGGATCGTGCTCGAATCCCTCGTTCGCAACAACGACGGCCTCAAGGTCTCTGAAAAAGACATTCGCAACCTCGCCAATTACAATGCGAAGGCCCCCGGCGATTATGAAATTCCCTTCGTCGTCGCCCGCATCGTGCTCCAGGATTTCACCGGTGTGCCGTTGCTGGTCGATCTCGCCGCCATGCGTTCCGCCGTCCACTCGATGGGCCGCGATGCGAAAATGATCGAGCCGCTCGTCCCCGTGGATTTGGTCGTGGATCACTCAGTACAAGTTGATTACGCCGGAACCGGCGATTCGCTCAACCGCAATCTCGACCTCGAATTCCATCGCAATCGCGAACGTTACGAATTCCTGAAATGGGGCGAACAAGCCTTCGAGACCTTCAAGGTCGTCCCTCCTGGCATCGGCATCGTTCACCAAGTGAACCTCGAATACCTCGCCAAGTGCGTGCTCGAAAAAGATGGCGTTTTCTATCCGGACACGCTCGTCGGCACCGACTCCCACACCACCATGATCAACGGCCTCGGCGTGGTTGGCTGGGGCGTGGGCGGCATCGAAGCGGAAGCCGGAATGCTCGGCCAACCGGTCACTTTCCTTGTCCCGGAAGTCGTCGGTGTTTACCTCACCGGCGAACTCGCCACCGGTGTCACCGCCACCGACCTCGTCCTGCTCGTCACTGAGTTGCTGCGCAAAACCAAGGTAGTCGGGAAATTTGTCGAGTTCTATGGCCCCGGCGCGAAAGCCCTCAGCCTGCCGGACCGCGCGACCATCGCCAACATGGCTCCGGAATACGGCGCGACGATGGGATTCTTCGGCATCGACGAAATCACCACCGGCTACCTCGAAGGCACCGGCCGCCCGCCGGAACTCTGCAAAACCGTCGAAAACTACTACAAGGCCCAAGGACTCTGGGGCATCCCGACCGACAAGGATGCACTCGAATTTTCCCAAGTCGTCGAACTCGATCTTTCATCGGTTAAACCCGGCGTCGCCGGCCCGAAACGCCCGCAAGATCGGATAGAAATCGAATCTCTCAAAGCCAAGTGGGCGTCGCTTCTCACCGGTCCCGCACCGGACGGCTACAACAAGCAAGTCTCTGCCGGTTCCGATGAACCGCTCGACCTGCCCTCCTCGCTCGACAGCATTCCGGACGACACCAGCGGCATCGGCCGTGCATTCGGCGCGGAAGTCGGTGTGATCACGGAAACGAGCGACACCCCGTTATACCCGCTTTGGGAAGTGACCGTGGACAGCAAGGGCGGCATCAAAGACACCATCACCCACGGCTCGGTGCTCATCGCTGCGATCACCAGTTGCACGAACACCTCGAACCCGAGCGTCATGCTCGCCGCCGGCCTGCTCGCGCAAAAAGCTAATGCCAAAGGCCTGACGATCAAGCCATCTATCAAGACATCGCTTGGGCCCGGCTCGCGCGTCGTCACCGATTACCTTAATAAAACCGGCCTCCAAGCGGAGCTCGACAAGCTCGGATTCCAAACCGTCGGCTACGGCTGCACCACTTGCATCGGCAACTCCGGCCCGCTCGATCCCGGCATCGAAGACGTCGTGAAATCCGAGGACATCATCGCCGCTTCCGTTCTATCAGGAAACCGCAACTTCGAGGCCCGCGTCCATCAATCGATCAAGGCGAATTTCCTCATGTCGCCTCCGCTCGTCGTCGCCTTCGCCATCGCAGGCACCGTCGATATCGATATGGAAACCGAGCCGCTCGGCTACGGCACCGACGGTCACCCGGTCTATCTGAAAGACATCTGGCCGAGCTCGGCGGAAATCGAAGCCGCTATGAACGCTTCGCTCAAGCCCGAAGTATTCCAACGCCTCTACACGGGTTTCGCCGATCAAAATCCGAAGTGGAACGAAATCAAATCCTCCACGGGCGATGTCTATGATTGGGACCGCCAGTCCACTTACATTCAGGAACCGCCGTTCTTCGACGGCTACACACCGACCCCGCGCGACATCGAGGAAATCCACGGCGCGCGCCCGCTGGGGATTTTTGGCGATTCCGTCACCACCGACCACATCTCACCCGCCGGAGCCATTAAGAAGGATAGTCCCGCGGGACGCTATCTCACCGAGAAGGGTGTCGATTTCGCGGACTTTAACTCCTACGGCTCACGCCGTGGCAACGACCGCGTCATGACGCGCGGCACTTTTACCAACGTCCGCATCAAGAACCTGATGGTTCCGGGCATTGAGGGTGGAGTCACCAAGCTCAATGGTGAAACCACATCCATCTACGATGCTGCCGAAGCCTATCAGCATGACATTAAGCCGACAATCATCCTCGGCGGCGAGGACTATGGAATGGGTTCCAGTCGCGATTGGGCCGCTAAGGGCACTAGTTTGTTAGGTGTGAAAGCGGTCATCACCAAATCCTTCGAGCGCATCCATCGTTCCAACCTCGTTGGCATGGGCGTGCTGCCCTGCAACTTCGTCAACAAGGCGGACTACGACAAAGTCAAGGATCTCGCCGATGCCACCTTTGACTTGGTCGGCATCGACAATGACCTCAAACCGCAGCAACAAGCCACGCTGCGAGTCCACAAGGCCTGCGGCGAAACCTTCGATATTCAAGTCATCGTCCGCATCGATACCCCGGTCGAAAAAGACTATTACCGCGCCGGTGGCATCCTCCCCTACGTGCTCGCCCAGATCCTGGCCTAACTGGAGCGCGGAATTCATTCCGCGCGAATTCTCCTCAACAAAGCCACCCCACCATGCAAACACTCAAAAGCCCGATCACCGGCAAACACCTGTCTCCAGTTGATCTAACTGAAAACTTGCAGGCCTACCAATGCACGGATTCCGGCGGGCATTACATT
>CAYRLT010000299.1:0-20061 GCA_964425095.1 uncultured Luteolibacter sp. | reverse complement strand
ACGTGCACTTACCCACTAAAAGTTCAGGAGCGCCAAAAATAAGTTTATTTAATAGATTCCACTACGCATGATCGTCCGGAAGAAGGAAAACGGGGTTGGGTTTGGCCGATTATCTTTAGGAACACGCGGAATCATCTAAAGACCATCGAGAACACGAGTTTCTGTGGCTTCTTATTGACTAAAATGGGAAAATCAGTAAAAGAAACTTATTCAAGCTAGTCACTCGCAATGGCCAACGCAAAATGGCAATCAATCCATACTTTGGGAACCTGTTCTGCTTTAAAACCACGTAATTTCAGCTGAGATTTTTCATATCACTCGTAAACAACCTTTCTCAAGCTCAAGACGGAGCAAGCCCCATCCAACCCGCTAATTCAGCTCTCCCTACGATGCCCGAATTTCAACCTAAAGTGGTACCCGCAGGCGAAAATTCCCAACCCGCCGACGAAACGCAGTCATTTACGTTTCCTAAGAAAAAGGCGAATAACAACACCATGCCAATCTCGTCAATCGAGCTGGCAAAAGCCGAGGCGGCAGAACGAGCCTTGGCCCGGGCCAAGGAATATGACAAAATCAATGCTACCCAGAAGGACGATTGGTATTATATCCAGGGTGAGCAGCAATTCGGGCCATTGACTTTAGACGAACTGAAAGCCAAAATCGCGGATCTTTCGATAACTCCTCCCATCAACTTGGCTTGGCACGAAGGAATGGAAATGTGGAAGCCCGTGCATGAAATCGCCATCATTTGCGGGGTTTCCCCATTGGCAGCGACTCAATGTTTCAAACTCCCCACACCTGCAAGAAGGCCGGGAGAAGGCAATCCGTCCGAATCGGCACCAGAGGCTAAACCCGGAGTGATTGCTGCAGCGGGAAATCCGAACCCCGTCGCTGAAACGCGGTCCTCTGCGATTCAGCAGCAAACGGCGAATAATGATACCATCTGCCCCTCGTCAATTGAGTTAGCAAAAGCCGAGGCTGCGGAACGAGCCTTGGCCCGTGCCAAGGAATACGACAAAATCCACGCCACCGAAAAGGACGATTGGTATTATATCCAGGGTGAGCAGCAATTCGGGCCAGTGCCTTTAGAAGAACTGAAGGCCAAAATCGCTGATCTTTCGATCGCCACTCCCATCAACTTGGCTTGGCACGAAGGCATGGAAATGTGGAAGCCCGTGCATGAAATCTCCATCATTTGCGGGGTTTCCCCATTGGCTGCAACTCAATGTTTCAAACTCCCCACACCTGCGAAAAGACCGGGAGACAGCACGTAACACTTGGCAGATAAAATCGCGCCGCTTCTATATAATAAGCCCAGATTCAAACGTGCTTACATACGAAGCGAGTCGCCGGAAGAGCGGCTTGGGGCCTGAGCTAAAGCGCGTTGCTTCCCGGATAAGGCCAGATTCGAACGAGATCGGGCTCTGGAGTGTGGCGTGGAAAGCGGCGAGAACGTGATCGATCTCCTCAAGCGTGGTGCAGAGCGGCGGCATGAGAACGAGAGTGTCGAGAATCGGCCGGGTGAGCAGGCCGTGAGCGCGGGCGGCTTGGCAGACGGATTCGCCGAGGCGGAGTGTGGCCGGGAACTTTTCACCGCCCGGTTGGCGGAGTTCGATCCCGGCGACGAATCCGCATTGGCGGACTTCATGGATGATCGGGTGGGCGGCTTTGAGCGCCGCGAGTCCGGCTCTGAGGTGGGCGATTTTTGCGGGGAGTTTTTCGAGTGTTTGCTCCTGTTCGAAGAGGTCGAGGCTGGCAAGGGCGGCGGCGCAACCGAGGGGATTAGCCGTGTAACTATGGCCGTAGTAAAACGCGTTTTCCGGAGCACCGAGGAAAGCCTGATAGATAGTGCCGGTGGTGAGTGTGGCGGCCATCGGCAAAGCGCCGCCGGTGAGGCCTTTGGCAAGACAAAGAAAATCCGGAATGACGTTTTCCTGTTGGCAGGCAAATAGGGTGCCAGTGCGGCCGAAGCCAGTCATGACTTCGTCGAGAATGAGGTGGACTCCGGTTTCATCACACCACTCGCGCAACTCTGCGAGCATGCCGGTGGGCCAGGGGCGCATTTCATTAACGCCTTGGATCAGCGGCTCGATGACGACGCCTGCGATTTTTTCCGGATTCAAGGTGCGCAGATCTTCCAATGATCGGACATGCGTGACCGGGTAGCCGTGGCTTTTGAAGCGCTCGAAGAATCTTCCGACACCACCCAGCGAGGCTGCGCCGAGGGTGTCACCGTGGTAGCCATCGGCGAAGGCGACGAATTCGTTGCGCCGCGGCGCGCTGGTTTGCATGCGGAATTGGACCGCCATTTTCAGGGCACACTCGATGGCGGTGGAGCCATTATCGGAGAAGAAGACTCGCTCCAGCGTGTTTTTAGGAAAAAATCCGCACAGGCGTTCAGCGAGGTCTGCTGCGCCGGGGTGGGAAAACCCGAGAAACGAGACGTGTGCGGTTTTTTCAAGTTGTCGGGAAATGGCGGAGGAAATGCCCGGGTGGGCGTGGCCGTGGATGTTGGTCCAGATGGAAGAATTCCCATCGAAATAGCGCCGTCCTTCGGAATCCCAGAGCCACGCGCCTTGCCCGCGCGTGATGATCAATGGATCGTGACCGACGGCGCACCACTCGTCCTGACGGGTGAATGGGTGCCAGCAGTGGGCCTGATCGGATTGGATCCAGCGGCGAGTTTCGTCACGCATCGGCGGGATTATGCGATGAATGATGGCTGTGGAAAGCCGGAATACACTTGTTTGCTACGTGATTGCGTCATGGCGAATCGTCAAGAATGGAGTAGAAGTTTCAGGTCGCCGTGAATTTTCCCCCTCCTAATTTGCGGATCACGACATCATAACCCATAATAACCCAGTCGGCGGATGACGGAACCCATTCCATCATCCGCCGATTTTTTTCTGTGTGACGGGTAAAAACTCCGCGCTTGATGGTGGGGCCGCCGCCGTTTAGCCCTGCGGGCCGCATTCATGTCCGTTTCCCCATATTCCATTCCTTCGCCCGCGTTGCAGCGCGAGGTGAGACGCCGTCGATCGTTTGCGATCATTTCCCACCCGGATGCGGGAAAAACCACGCTCACCGAGAAATTCCTACTCTATGGCGGCGCCCTCAATCTGGCCGGTAGCGTGACAGCGCGGAAAAACCAGCGGGCCACGACCTCGGACTGGATGGATTTGGAAAAACAACGCGGAATCTCCGTGAGCTCCACCGTCTTGCAGTTTGAATACAAAGATTGCGTGGTGAACATTCTGGACACGCCGGGGCACAAAGATTTCTCGGAAGACACCTATCGTGTGCTCACCGCCGTGGATGCAGCCGTGATGGTGGTGGATGCCGGTAAGGGCATCGAAAGCCAGACGCGCAAACTCTTCGAAGTCTGCCGCCGTCGTGGCGTGCCGATTTTCACCTTCATGAACAAGATGGACCGCCCGGCGCGGCCGTCACTCGATCTGCTAGACGAACTGGAAAGCGTGCTCGGCATTCATGCCTATCCGCTGAACTGGCCACTCGGTGATGGCCCGCGATTCAAGGGCGTCTATGACCGAGAGCACAAGGAGGTGCATCTTTTCCAACGCACGGTGCACGGTGCTTACCGGGCGCCGGAAAGCGTCACGGGCATTGAGGATGAGAGCGTGAAAGCTGCGGTGGAAGAAGCGACCTATCGACAAGTCTGCGACGAGCTAGAGTTGTTGGAAGGCGCGGGCGCGGAATTCGACGTGGAAAAGGTTCTGGCCGGTGATCTGACGCCAGTGTTCTTCGGTAGTGCCGCGAACAACTTCGGGGTGCAGCTGTTGCTCGATCGTTTCCTGGAACTCTCCCCCTCCCCTCTGCCACGTCAAAGCGACGGCCTAACCATCGATCCTGCCTCGGAGGCGTTCTCCGCCTTTGTCTTCAAAATCCAGGCAAACATGAATCCGAAACACCGCGACCGAGTGGCTTTCGTCCGCATTGTTTCCGGGAAATTCGAGCGCGACATGAATGTGCTCAACACCCGCAGCGGCGAGCGCATGCGGCTTGGCAATTCGCAGCGACTCTTCGCCCGCGAGCGCGAAACCGTGGACGCCGCCTATGCTGGCGATGTCGTCGGATTAGTCGGAAACTATGACTTGTTGATCGGTGACACTCTGGCATTGGAGAACGGTGTGACGTTTCACGAGATCCCACGGTTCGCCCCGGAATGTTTTTCGTATCTCCACAACAAGAGCACCGCGAAATACAAACGCTTCCGCGATGGCCTCGCCCAATTGCTCAAGGAAGGCGTGGCCAGCGAGTTCCAACTCATCGATACCGATGGCCCGCAAATTCCACTGTTAGGCGCGGTCGGCCCGTTGCAATTCGAGGTCCTGCAATACCGCCTCGAAGGCGAATACGCCGCGGAAACCCGGATCGAACCGGCCAATTGGAACATCGCCCGCTGGCTCAAGCCGAAAACCGGCGATCCGATGGCACCAGACGCCCGACCGGCCCTATCGCTCGGCACCGCCCTGGCCCGCGATTCCAACGGCTGGCTCGTCGCGCTGCTGCCCAGCGATTGGGCTCTAAAAACCTTCGCCGATAAAAACGAAGACTGGATCATTTCCGATCAGCCCTTCCCGCCGCCGACTGTGGAACGTTGAACCGGGAATCCGCAGTTGAAAGGTGTATTTCGGGGCCGTTTAACCACAGATTTCACAGATTACACAGAGAGGTTTGTGATCAATTTGAATCACCCATTAGGTGAAGCATCTTGTTTTCATAACTCATTTAAAATCTGTGCATTCCGTGTAATCTGTGGTTCAAAATGCGGATACTAGGTTGAATCAGGGTCATTTCAGCAACAACACGCCTTTGACCTTTCTCCCGGAACCCTGCATGTTCCGCCCGCCATGGCCTTCGCCACTGTTTTCCCCGATCTTCTCAAGCGCCCCACTCCCCTGATGCGGCGCTTCGAGCATCTGCTTGACGAAGAAACCGGCGGGCCCTTGGAAAATCTCGCCCGCCTCAGCCAACAAACGACCCGCCGCCATTTTGGCCGGACCATGCGGCTTTTCGCACCGCTTTACGTCTCCAACGAGTGCGTGAACAACTGCTCGTATTGCGGATTCTCGCGCGATGCCGGGATTCTCCGCACCACCCTCACGGTCGATCAAGTCGTGCGCGAAGCCCGGCACCTCCACGCCCTCGGGTTCCGCAATTTGCTGCTCGTCGCCGGCGAACACCCAAAATTCGTCTCGGACGGCTACCTGCAGGATTGCCTGGACGCCCTCAAACCATTCATCCCCACCCTCGCCATCGAAGTCGGACCGATGGAGGACGATCAATATTCGGAAATCGTAAACCATGGTGCCGAGGGGCTCGTTGTCTATCAGGAAACCTACGACCGTTCCGTCTATCAGACATTGCACACCGCCGGACCGAAAAAGAACTTCGACTGGCGGCTCGACTGCCCGGAACGCGCCTACGCCGGTGGCTTCCGCCGCATCGGCATCGGCGCCTTATTCGGCCTGGCGGATTGGAAAAGCGAGGCGCTCGCTCTCTGTGCGCACCTTGAATATCTCTACAAACACTGCTGGAAAGCCCAACTCACCATCGCTTTTCCGCGCATGAGACCCTACGCCGGCAACTATGAATATGAGCCGGACCCGTCGCTTTTTCTACCGGACAAATCATTCGTTAGATTAATCGCCGTGTTTCGGATTCTTTTTCCGCAAGTTGGTATCGTGGTCTCCACCCGCGAGCCCGCGCCACTGCGCGATGCGATCTGCACGCTCGGCGTCACCCACATGTCGGCTGGCGTCCGCACCGAACCTGGCGGCTATACCGGTGCCGGCTCGGACGATCTCCACCTCACCGTCAAAGGCCGCCGCGTCGAACTCACGGAAAAATCCGGCTGCGAAAAAGCCACCGAGCAATTCCAAATCAGCGATACTCGCTCGGCCGTGGAAATCGCCGCCATGCTCCGCACAAACAATCTCGATCCCATCTGGAAAGATTGGGACGAGGCCTTGTTGGCGATTTCTTGATTTCCTAACATCCGCTTTGACGTCCGGCCTTAAATCCGCAATATCACCGCCGATGTCCCCTCTCGAAGCCCTCGTTGCTCTCAACATGTTACCGAAAATCGGTCCCGTCCGGGTGCGCCGATTGTTGGAGGCCTTCGGAGATCCCGCCGCGGCACTTGGTGCAGCCAAAGACCGACTGATGCGTGTGGATGGCATCGGCGAGGAAACGGCGAAGATTCTCCATAGCTGGCAAGACCACGCCGATCCGATCGCAGAGATTCGCGAGGCGGGCGAGCGCGGCATCGCGATCGTGACGCAGGACGATGAAGGCTACCCAGCCCCATTGCGAGAAGCTTACGATCCGCCGCTACTGCTCTACGTCTGGGGAACCATCGAGCCGCGCGACAAACATGCCATCGGCGTAGTGGGATCCCGCCGGGCGACGCATTATGGCACCCAAGCAACCAAGAAACTTTCCTATCAAATCGCGCAAGCCGGTTTCACGATCATTTCCGGCCTCGCCCGGGGAATCGACACCGCCGCGCACGAGGCAGCCGTCGCCGCCGGCGGACGCACCATCGCCGTGATCGGCTCCGGTCTCGGAAAACTCTATCCACCGGAAAATCTCGCGCTCGCCGAGAAAATCGCCGCAGGTTTTGGTGCGGTCGTTTCCGAATTTCCGCTCAACACCGCACCGGACAAACAGACTTTTCCGATGCGCAACCGCATCGTCGCCGCATGGTCGCGCGCCCTGTTAGTGGTCGAATGCCCGGCTTGGTCGGGCTCCTTGATCACCGCCAATCTCGCCACAGAATATGGCAAGCCGGTTTTCGCCGTGCCCGGGCCGATCGACAAACCGTCCTCGGCGGGCTGCAATCAACTCATCCGCGATGGGGCCACACTCGTAGCGGACGCCAGCCACCTGCTCGACGATCTTGGGCAATTGCCATTTGCCCGCAAAGCCAGCGCAGCCGAGCCCGCTGTAGAGATCCCTGAATTACCGGAAGAGGAAGCGGCTGTGTTTGCTGCCGTTACCAGTGACGAATCACCGGTGGACCGGATCATTGAGCGTTGTGGCCTACCCGCCCACGTCGTCAGCGGCACTTTGATGAAACTGGAAATGCGCCGCCTCGTTCGAGTTTTTCCAGGATTCCGCTATGCGCGGCGGTGAAGTGGCTGGATCACTCCTCCTCGAATTTACGGGCGATGAGTTCCTCGATGGCTGAGATAGCTGCATCAGCATCCTCCCCTTCCGAAGTCACCGTGATAATGGAACCGTGGCCTGCAGCCAGCATCATGAGGCCCATAATACTCTTGCCGTCCACCTCCTCGCCGTCTTTTTCGACAAAGATATCCGCTTGGAAGCGGTTTGCCGTTTTGACGAATTGCGCGGCCGGGCGAGCGTGGATGCCGAGCTTGTTGAGGATGGTGAATTCTTTTTTGGCCATGGAAAAAAGGCTCGCGCCGCAGGAACCGTAGAAACTCCGCGGAGAGTCTCCAAGGCAAAAGTTTCATCTCAGGGCCAAGAACGTGAATTCTTCTCCATTGCAGGAAAAATCAGTTTGATTCCAGCCCCCATCGCCCGTGAGAGTGGCCGCGCCATGCTAGACATCCGCGTTATCCGCGACAATCCCGCCACTGTTCAAGAACGTCTCAAAGCCCGCGGCGGCGAACATTGGCGCTTGGTGGACGCCGTAATCGCCTGCGACGAAGCTCGCCGCAAGGCCGAGACCGACAAGCAACAACTCCAGAGCTCCCGCAAAACGATTTCCAAGGAAATCGGCATGCTCAAAGCCAAGGGCGAAGATACTTCCGCGATTGAGGCGGAAGTCCGGGCCATCAATGAACGGATCGCCGCGCTCGATGCGACGGCCGAGGACGCGGCTACCGAGCAAGCGGACCTGCTTCTCAATATTCCGAATCTCACCCACGACGCCTGCCCGATCGGCTCCGACGAGACCGCCAATCCAGTGGTCCGCGAGTGGGGAACCAAGCCGGAGATCGCCGCACCCAAGGACCACGTCGAACTAGCCCAGCAACATGGACTCATCAGTTGGGACGACGGCATCCGCGTGGCTGGCTCGGGTTTCGTGGTCTATCGCGGCAAGGGGGCGCGCCTTGAACGTGCCCTGATCAATTTCCTGTTGGATACCCAGACGGCCAATGGCTACGAAGAGGTCAACGTCCCGCATCTCGTCAAACGCGAGTGCATGGAAGGCACCGGCCAACTTCCAAAATTCGAGGATGACATGTATGGCACCGATGCCGACGAGGCTGGCGTCAACAATCTCTTTCTAGCCCCCACCGCCGAGGTTCCCGTCACCAATCTTTATCGGGATACGATCCTCGCGGAATCCGATCTACCAGTGAAAATGGTGGCCTACACCCCGTGTTTCCGCCGCGAGGCGGGTTCCGCCGGGCGCGACAACAAGGGGATCATCCGCATGCACCAGTTCGATAAGGTCGAGCTCGTGCAAATCGTCCACCCGGATCACGGCTTCGAGGTGCTCGAACAACTCACCGCCCATGCGGAATCGATTTTGCAGAAACTCGGCCTACACTACCGCACCATCGAGCTTTGCACCGGCGACATCGGTTTTTCCTCTGCCAAAACCTATGACATCGAAGTCTGGGCTCCCGGCCACGGCAAATATCTCGAAGTATCGAGCTGCTCGTGTTTCACCGAATACCAAGCCCGCCGGATGAAGTTGCGCTTCAAGGACGTCGATGGAAAAAACCGCTTCCCGCACACCCTCAATGGCTCGGGCACGGCATTACCGCGTCTTTATGTCGCCCTGCTGGAACAATACCAACAGCCCGACGGCACGATCCGGATCCCCAAGGCCCTCGTGCCTTATTTCGGCGCGGAGGTTTTGTGATATGTTTTTCGAAGAGAGGCTAATGACCCACTACCCGATCGCGTAGTGGGGATCGGCCCGTTTGATGGCATGTTGCTCCTTGTAAGGGATAGCACAATTGCCCCCCAAAGGGCACACGGGCGTCGGAGATAAGACCTTCGGATTTCAAGGTATGCAGTGTCTTGATCGCTTCCATTGCTTGGGCCGAGGTCGACACCATGGGTGGAGGAGAAGAAGCAACGGGAGCATAGATCCCAACGGCGGCGCGTGACATGCTTTATTGATGCAGGGCAAAAAATTCCATCACCTTGCAACCGGCACCGGCATCACTGGCCTTTAATTGGTCTCTGCGTTTGATTGCATAACTGCATAGCTGCGCAGAATTTCCCTAGTCCTTCACCGTGGACATCAGGCTGTCACAAGGAAAGCGGCAGCAGACTGCACAAAGTCCATGGCCACTGGGGTGGCTGAAATTCAGGCACGCTCGGGAAACTCGTTTTTCCACCGAGTGAGGGCGCTTCGGATTTCTGCGGCTTCGCGAGTCGGGCTTAGTTCCCAGACGAGCGGGCAACCAGGCGGGAAAAAATTCAGCAGAGCAGCGTAATCCAAGGTGCCGCTGAATGGCACGCGATGATCGCGGGCGGGCCATTCGACATCGTGAACGTGGCCGCCGATGAGATGGGGTGATATCCTTTCTAACCATTCGGCGTGGTCGAGCAAGCCGAGGTTGTGTTTGAGTTGGACATGGCCGAAGTCGTGCCAATAGCCGACTGACGGGTGATCAGCGAAGTGCGCTTGAAGCGCGAGCATTTCGCGCTCGGTAGGCATGTCCTCGTAGCGCGAACGGGATTCTATGGCCAGTTTGATGCCGAGTTCTGCGGCGCGGTCGGCAATGTCAGTTAGAGCCTCCAAGGCACGGTGGTAATAAAGCGGGGCGATTTTCTCACGCTTTTTGACGAACGCGATTTTGGACTTAATAAATTTTGATCCATGCGCTTCTCCCGCGGCGACCATCGCGGTGAGTGGGCGGGTCCAACGTTTCGGACTCATCGGCACCGAGCCCATGTGAAGCACGAGGTATTCGGCATGAAACTCCGCGGCCAATTCCAGTGTGCGCAGGGTCATGTCCATCGCGCGTTGGCGGTCGAACGGGCGGTGCGAGGTGAATTCATAAGCGTCCGGCGCATCGATCATCACCTCAACGGGCGAAGGGAAGTAGTTGTGCACGCCTGAGCAGGTGAAAATCCCGCTTTTGAAGGCTTTTTGAATTCCGGGCAGCTTGGCGATAGTCATGCCATGGGACAGCTCGATGCACGAGAACCCGAGATCGACGATTTCCTCGATCATTTTCTCGCCGTCCGAGTGACGGCTGTTATTCCAGCAAGATGAAAACGCGAGCATGGTGATGGCTGGGGATGACCTTCCCGCTTTTCAAATCAGTCGGGGATTTCAAGGCCTTGTTGCCGGAGTATCTCAAGGGCGGCGGCGACTCCGGATTCGATGGTGTGGTCCGAGTTATCGAGGATGGTAGCGCCCTCCGCAACGACGAGTGGAGCGGTCGTGCGCTTGCTATCGGCGGCATCGCGTTTGGCGATGGAATCGACTTCACCGTCTTTGCCGCGGCGGGCGGCACGGACGTGCTCGGCGGCATCGACATAGATTTTGTAGGGCGTGTCAGGGAAGACGACAGAACCGATGTCCCGGCCTTCCATGACGACGCTGGAATGGGTGAGGTAGCCGCGTTGGAGATCGATGAGTTTTTCGCGAACTTCCGGGATAGCGGAGATCGTTGAGACATTGTTGTTGATGGCCTCGGCGCGGAGAGCGTCACCGGGATCGACGCCATCAATAGTGATGGTGGACATGATGCCGTCGCTGCCACATTGGATATCGATCACATCTAGCAGATTAACAATTGCAGTGGTGTCTTGCGGATCGATGTTTTCCTGGAGGATCTTCCAGGTGATGGCGCGATACATGGCACCGGAGTTGACCATGGTGAGGCCGAGGAGCTGGGCTAGCAGGCGGGCGAGCGTGCTTTTGCCGGAGGCGGCGGGACCATCGATGGCGATGGCGAAGTGTGGGGCGGGATTCGAACTCACGCGTGGGAAATGGTTGGCAGGGTGAAATCCGCGGCTTGGGAACGCTGGTGCAAGATGGCATCGAGGTGGTGGGCGAATCCGGGATAGGAGGTATTCACGCAATCGGTGTTGCGGATGATCGTCTCCCCTTCCGCGAAGAGGCCGGCGATGGCGAAGGCCATGGCGATGCGATGATCTCCAAAGCTATCGATCACCGCACTGTGTAGTGGGTGGCCGCCTTCGATTTCCATGCCGTCTTCGAATTCTTCGACCACGGCACCCATGGCGCGGAGGTTGTCCACCACGGTGGTGATGCGGTCGGTTTCTTTGACGCGGAGTTCGCGTGCATTGCGGATGATAGTGCGGCCTTGCGCGAGGGCGGCGGCAACGGCGATGACCGGGATTTCATCGATGAGATTGGGCACCTCGCTTTCCAGAATAGTGGCGCCTTTGAGCGGAGCACCGTGGATCTCGATGTTGCCGATCGGCTCGCCTTCTGAGTGGTGGACGATTTCCGACATGTGTGCACCCATGCGGCTAAGCACTTTAAGGATGGCGGTGCGGGTCGGATTGAGTCCGACGTCCTTGAGCAGCAAACGCGAGCCCGGCAATGCTGCGGCGGCGACGAGCCAGAAAGCGGCGCTGGAGATATCGCCGGGCACGGTGAAATCGCAGGACGCGGGGATTTGACCGCCATCGATGGAGATCGAGTTGCCGTCTTGGCGGGTCTTCACTTGGAATGAAGCGAGCATGCGCTCCGTGTGATCGCGGGTTTCAGCGGGTTGGATGACGGTCGTCGTGCCTTCGGCGAACATACCGGCTAACAAAACCGCGCTTTTGACTTGAGCGCTGGCAACCGGCATCTCGTAGGTGATGGGCGTGAGTTTTGCGGAGTGAATCAAGAGCGGGGCGCAGCCGGGCTTTTCGCCGAGAGTTTCGATATGCGCGCCCATTTGTCCGAGAGGGATGGTGATGCGGCCCATCGGGCGTGAGGATAACGAGGCGTCGCCGAATAGTTCCGAGGCGAATGGCTGGCCGGCGAGCAGGCCTGCGAGCAGGCGCATGCCGGTGCCGGAGTTACCGCAATCGATGGGTGCGGCTGGGGCGCTGAGTTTCATCGATTTCCCGTGGATGCGGAGATGGATCGGGCCGTAGCCGGTGAGTTCGTCTAGCACCTCATAGCGCGCGCCGAGTGCGCTCATGGCATTGAGGGTGTTCACGCAGTCTTCGCTGGGAAGAAAATTGCGGATGGTGCAGATGCCGTTGGAGAGTCCACCGAGAATGGCGGCGCGGTGGGACATGCTTTTGTCTCCGGGGACGCTGAATTCGGCGTGGAGCGTGGAGATGGGAGTGACTCGGAATTCCGACATGGGCAAAGGGTGGCAGGTTCTAACGAATTGGGCGAATGAATTGGGGCGGAAGGAGCGCAGATTGCAAGGATACTTGGATTTTTCAAAGAATCGCGTTGAGTTGATCCCGCTGTTGTTTTGCGGTGATTAGCCATTGTCGAGCCGCTGGTTGGTCGGCGCTTTCGAGTAAGGCAAGAAATTCGGTGAGGTCGGCGATGGTTTCACGCAAGGGGGTGAGCAGGGCTGTGCGATTTTCGGTGAGGATTTCCGCCCACATTTCTGGATTCCCGGCGGCGACGCGGGTGGTGTCGCGAAGGCCGCCGCCGCCAAAATTGCCATCAGCCGGATTCCCCAAGCAAATCCTTGCGGCGCTGGCGGCGACGATGTGTGGCAGGTGGCTGATTCGAGCGACCAGTTCATCATGGCGCGCGGCGCTCATCCAAGTAGTGCGGCAGCCGACGCCTTGCCAAAATCGTTCTAAGCCCGCGACTTTTTCGGGAGGAGCGTTTTCGTCGTTGGTGAGTAAACAAGCCGCATTTTGAAACAGATTGGCAGACACGGCGGCCAAGCCGTTGCGTTCTGATCCGGCCATTGGGTGACTGCCGATGAACGTGGTATTCCGGCCTGCAAGTAGCGGGCGGAGGCTGTCATGCGGCACGCGTTTGACGCTACCAACGTCGGTGATGATGCATGCGTCGGGCAAGCCGTGCTTCATGCAATGTACAACCAGCGTTGCCATGATGCCGACCGGCACTGCGAGAACTAACAAATTAGCTTCCCGCACGGCTTCTGCAAGATCGGAGGTCGCACCGGCTATGCCGAGGGCAAGTGCCTCGTTTGCGGTTTCCTCGCGGCGCGCCCACAGCCGCACTCTGGGTGGGTTCTGTTGGCCGCCTAGGGCCAAGGCGAGTGATCCGCCGAGCAATCCGCCGCCAAGAATCGTGATATTGGGGAATTGCGTGTTCATTGCAAAAAACGGGGCTGACATGCGGATCCGATGGATTCTTCCATGAATACGCTGTGTAGCAAAAATCGTTAGGGAACTCTGAAAAATTTCTTCTCGGAAGGCGGACAGGTTTGATCCGGAACCACGGTGCCGCCGGGAATCCCGCTCACTAACATGAGCTTGCCGGTGAAAGGACTCAAAACATAGCCTTCCCTGCCTGGTGCCTTGCTGGCGGTGACGATAGTCGGGCTGGAAGACGTCGGCGTTTTGGGGAGAGCGCTTGTTCTGACCATGGGCTTTGGTGAGCTGCTCGGAACTGCAGTTTTGGGCGGTTGTGGAATCGTTTCCGTCGGTGTTGGAAACAATTGCGTCTGCCCTAACGGATTCGTCGCCTCGGTCTGCGTGGTAGAAGGAGGTTGGACTGGGCTAACTGGCCGGGGTCTGCCGGATGGATATTCTCGCACTGGATAACAGGCCGCACTAAGCATGCTGCCAAGCACGACTAAAGTTGTTAGAAATCGCTGAACCATGGAGGAAAGATGCGGTGAATGAAGATCATCCGGTTTTTCCATGATCAATGGCCGGAATGCGGCTGGGATTTACGGCACCCGGAAGAACTTTTTCTCGGAAAGTTTGTAGGTGGGATCCTGCACCAAAGTTCCACTGGCGATGGGGCGATCCTGCTCATCGAGCACGCTGATGATCTTATTGTTGTAGGGGCTGAAAACGTAGCCGTCTTTACCGGGAACTTTACTGGCCACCGGGTAGTCGTTGCGCTTGGGTTCGGTGAGCCTGGGCCCGTCGGTGGGCGGGGTGACGTTGCCGGGAGTCTCGGTGGAGCCGGTGTTTGCGGCAGCCTCTTTTTGCTTCAGCTCTTCAGCGGCTTTTTTCTTCGCCTCTTCCTCAGCCTTGATTTTCAGCTCGTCGGGCGTGGCAGCCACGGTTTTTTCCGTGCCTTTGTGGGATTTTTTCTTCTGCGAATTTTCATTGTAGGGATAACAAGAAGCCAGCGACATGCAGACGATGACAGCGAGTCCGGTGTAAAGGCGGAAGTTCATAATGATGAGGAGCGAGGAGGTTGAAAGATCGGAATGTTGTTGGCTGCCGGTAAAATCGTGGCGACAGCAACTATAATGCCTTTGTTCTGGTTTCCGTCAAGCAAGGTCCCTGTAGAAAATTGTCTTCTGCTTGGCGTTTGATTCACTCAATCCCCAGCCGCAGATCACGCACGGTCCACAACAAATCCGCCGCACCTGACACACTTGCCGCTTTTCCTCGCATTTTCCGCGCCCCGCTCTTGCGCTTCGGCCCGAAGCGATCCCGGCATTGCGTGAACAGGTTGTCCACGAACGCCCGACTGCCCACCGCCGCCCCATCGGTAAAATATCTCACCCGCCACCGCAACATCTGCCGGAAGGCCACATCCCGACTCGTCGCCAGCTCATTGAGTTCCGCCGCCACTTTTCCCGCCGTCATTCCTTTTCTAACTAGCTGAGTCACAGCTTCGCCTTGTTCATTCAACCCTTCCCGCGTTTTCTCCTCCCCCTCTTCCAACAAAATCATCCGGTAACTCCTCGATACCCTGCCTGCCCAGTGCCGAGCGTCCGCTTCCCAGCCTTTGTCCGCCATAATCGCTCGCACCAGGCCCGCCTTCGCTTTGGCGCCGCTCCTGCCGGTCGCTCCCATCGCCTCGCCATAACTGCTCCAGCGATACTCCGCCGGATCCTGCACCATGCTTGCGCGCACCGGGTTCAAGTCGATGTAGGCCGCTATCGTTTTGGATGCCAGACCATCCTCCACCACCACGCTTTTGAACGTTTCCTCCCACAAGTTGCCCTTCCGTTTCGCCCGGTTGTTGTGCCAACGAGTGAATCTTTGTAGCAGCGTCTTCATGAACTCCGATAGATCGTGCATCCGGTAAGTGAAGCGCTCGTGAATCCGCTGCACATAAGCTTCTCCGTCATTCGCCATCCCTTGCTCCACCACCTGTCGAGCTTCCGCCAATTCCTTGGCCACCGTGGCCACGAAAGCTTTTGGATACAGTGCTTCCAAGCGCTTGAGAAGTTGTTCGTCCGTCAACGCCGCCTTCGGCCTCGGCGGCACTTCGAGTAACAAATGGAAATGATTGCACATCACGCAGTAGGCCAGCACCCGGCATCCGGAGAAATTCTCCATCATGCGCATGTAAATGCGGAACTGCTCCTTGTCATCCGGCCCAAAAGCAAAACGCTTGTCCACCACGCGTGCAACGCAGTGATATACGGAAGGTCTAGTTTCCGAATCCGCCCAAGGAGTAATCCACCGAATTTTCGCCATACCCGAGCAAAACGGTGAATCATCGCCACGGCGAGCATTTTTTGATTTTTTCTGTCTCTCGTCATTTTGGAAGGGGAAAAGGGGGGTGATCGGCCAGCGCAACCGGCAGTGACGGCAACTGACCGCGCGGTCAGTTGCTGGCGGCAGACGTGACCCGCAGGCGGAGAAAGCGCTTGCCGGCGGTGCCGGTGGGGATGCTGGCCTTGACGGTTTCCAGCGCGCCCTGGGTTGTCGTAATCTGTTCCGTCACGGTTTCCGTGCTCCAGCTACCGGTGTCGAGGGTTTCGCTCCACTCGATCTGATAGGCGACGCCGTTTGCCTTGGCCGCTGTGCTGCGGGCGTAGGTGTATTCCAAGTTCGCGCCGTTAAGGGCGAGGCCAGCGGGGACCGCGCCGGAAACATTCGGATCGAGGCCGATGGCGTATTCCAGCAGATTGCTCAGGCCGTCACCATCTGGATCAGCGGAGTCCGCGGCGAAGCTTTCGGAGATATAGCCGCCGAAGTTCGCGAAGCGCCATTCTTCGTGATGCTTGTAGGCAGGTTCGTCCGTGACGGTGCCGCTGAGGGCGACGGTTTGCGTGGTGGCATCAGTGGCGGAGATGGTGAGATTACCGGCGACCGCACCCAAGGGAGCAGTCGCGGCGAGGCGCACATGGAGCGTTAGCGGCAGGGCGGGCGGCAGCGCCCCTCCGATATTGGCTGGGCCGCCGCTGCCGCCTAGGTTGGCTTCACCCCAGGTGACCACCGATCCGTCGCTTTTCAGCGCGGCGAAGGCGTATTGATTCGAATACACGGTGATGACCCCCGAGCTCAGGCTGTTGGCGACGCTGGAAGAATTTCCGCCGCCGAAGGAATTACCCCAAGTGACCACCGATCCGTCGCTTTTCAGTGCTGCAAAGGCTCTTGCGGTCGAATAAACTTTGATGACCCCCGAGCTCAGGCTGGCAGCAACACTGGAAGAATTCCCGCCCAAGTCGGGATAACCCCAAGTGACCAGCGAGCCGCCACTTTTCACTGCAGCAAAGGCGTATCCATTCGAATAAACCGCGGTGACCCCAGAACTCAGGCTTGCCGCGACGCTGGAGGAATCCCCGCCTATGTTGGAACTACCCCAGGTGACCACCGAACCGTCATTTTTCAGTGCGGCAAAGGCGTGTCCGTTCGAATAAACCGCAGTGACCCCCGAGCTCAGGCTGGCAGCGACGCTGGAAGAATCCCCGCCAGAGCCGGAATCCCCCCAAGTGATCAGCGATCCGTCGCTTTTCAGCGCGGCGAAGGCGTATTGATTCGAATACACGGTGGTGACCCCCGAGCTCAGGCTGTTAGCGACGCTGGAAGAATTTCCGCCAAAGCTGGATTCCCCCCAAGTGACCACCGATCCGTCGCTTTTTAGTGCGGCAAGCGCATACCCGTTCGGAAAAACCTTGATGACCCCCGAGCTCAGGCGCGCCGCGACGCTGAACGACTCCCCGCCATACGTAGGATTCCCCCAAGTGACCACCGAACCGTCGTTTTTCAGCGCGGCGAAGGCGAAGATGTTTGAATAAACCGCAGTGACCCCCGAGCTCAGGCGGGCGGCGATGCCGGAAGAATCCCCGCCTAAGGTTGAACTACCCCAAGTGACCACCGAGCCGTTGGACTTCAGCGCAGCGAAGGCAGATCCTGTCGAATACACCACCGTGACATTGGAGGTGAGGTTGCCATCGGCTGGCGTGTAGATGGTTGGCTCAGAAAAAGACAGAAGTGGGTTCGGAGAGGATATAGATAAATTTCCGCCGTGGTCTTTATCGCCCCAAGTGACCACCGAACCGTCGTTTTTCAGCGCGGCAAATGCGGAGCTGTTCGAATAAACTGCAGTGACCCCCGAGCTGAGGCTGGCGGCGACGCTGGAAGAATCCCCGCCTAAGTCGGTAGCGCCCCAAGTCACCACCGAGCCATCGTTTTTCACCGCAGCGAAAGATGAAACGTTTTGGAACTGGCTACCGCTGCCCGTTTCGGAAATTGCTCCAGTCGCGACGGTATTCTGTCCAGTGGCGTCGAGGAGAACGCTCTGTATATAGCCTGCCGGTTGCCCGAGAGTGACAACGGAAGCAAAATTCAATCCGTCCGTTGAAATCTCATAACCCGCCGGGGCCGTAATGGTGAGTCGATCGCGAAGCCCGCGTCCGGTGAGGGAGAAGCTTTGCGCCGCCGAGGTGCCGCCCACCAAGGAAGAGAAATTGGCGAGGGCAGTCACCGCCGGTTCCAGCACCGCTGCCACTTGGCCGCTGAGAGCGGTGGTGACCGAATCCGCCTGATCGCTGGTGAGTGTCAGATTGCCAGCCAAGGAGCCGGTGGCGGCGCTTGCGGCGATACGGATGTAGAGTGCCGCACCCTTGTTAGAAATAACACTCGCCGCGTAGCTGCTGCCGTCCGTGGAGACCTCGAAACCGGTCGGAGCGGTGACGGTGATGGGACCTTCCAACACCGTTCCGGCGAATGTGAAGGCCTGCACGGCGGAGGAGCTGCCGGAATCCGAAGTGAAGGCGGCCATACTTACTGGCGCACCCGTGATCAATGGCTGGGTCGAATTCATCCGCCGGATTCGGTGGTTTCCGTAGTCGGTGATGTAGAGCAATCCATCGCCGCCGAATGCGATTCCCCGAGGTGAACTGAAACGTGCGTCAGCGCCGCTCCCATCCACATAGGCCCCGCTGGCACTGCCGCCAGCGATGGTCCGCACGCTGCCATCCGGTGAGATGCGGCGGATGGAGTGGTTCCCGCTGTCCGCCACCAAGAGTTCGCCGCGCCCGTTCATGGCGAGACCGCGCGGGTCGTTAAAACTCGCTGCCGTGCCGGCCCCATCCGCATTGCCTGCGACGCTGCCTGCCACGGTGCTCAGGGCACCGCCGGGGGCGATTTTTTGAATGAGATCGCTACCAGTGCAGGCGATATAGATCGTCCCGTCTTCGGCGACCCATACCGCCTCAGGAGCCGAGAGCGTGCCACCCGTGATGGTGACGGTGGTGACCGCTGCGCTGCTGAGGTCGATTTTGCGGACGAGGTTGTTCCCCTTGTCGGCAACGTAGAGGATGCCGCCGCGCACGTAGAGCCCGTGAGGGGCGTTGAAGCGGGCACTGGTCCCGCTGGCATTGGTGGTGCCGCTGGTGCTGGCACCTGCATAGACGATGGTCGCGTCTGCAAAATCCGTTTCCGGCCCATAGACCGGAGCCTGCGCAGGGTAATTCGCGGCGTTATTGTTCACGTAACGCAGAATCCGGTGAGTCTCGAGCGCCACATACAAACTGCCTGTGGCGGGATCGATGGCGGTGGCGATCGGCGGGAACGAAATAAAAGCATCGATGAAGCTCACAAGTCCGGCGGGTGTGGTCCGGCGGATGCGTCTGCCGGTGTAGTCCGCATGATAGAGATTGCCCAAGGCATCGCTGCTGATGCCCCACGGGCCATTGTAAGAGGCGGCGGTGCCGGTGGCATCCGCAGATCCGGCTATCCCACTGCCGGCGAAGGTTTCCACGCTTCGGTAAGCCAAGGGCGGCGTGTAGGCGTAAGTGAGAGTTGCCGTGCTGGTGAGGGAGCTGGTGAGACTCGCCAGATTGGTATAGCTGACCGTTGCCAGTTCGGAGAACGTTGTCAGTGTGGAGGAATTGATCCAGGAGAGGTTGAAGGCCGAGCCTCCGGTCACTGCCGAAAGGATCGACGGGGCGTAGGCACTGCCAGCTTCGGAGACCTTGAAGACTTTAGTGTTAACGACGGGAACAGAGATTGGGCCGAGCGCTGCAGCCGTGGCGCCGCCCGTTCCGTTACCACTCCCAGTGCCAGTGTAAAACACGTCGTTCACCCAGAAATTCCCGCTGATGGAAGCATTGAAACTCCCGTTTGCTGAGCTGTTCACCACACCGCTGGTCGAGAGGGTGGAACTCCATGAAATGGTGAAAGAATCCAAGGTGCCCAGCGATGGATCGAATGGATCAAAGGGCCCCTTCGACAGGCCCTCCTTCGGGACAACAACCAGTGTGCCCGTGCCGCTGGCGGTCTTGGACGTCGAAAAAGTCGCGGTTTGGACCAGATCGGCAGCGCCCGCCAAGGACGGCAGGAATGCAAGGGTGAGAAGGTTGAAGAGTTTCATGGTTGGATCTTTTTGGATGGTTTCCGAGCGTGGAGGAATTTGAGCTTCAATGATATTCCTCTTGAAAGTCCCGCAGAGTCATGGGATTCAGGCTGATCACATGTTGTATAAACAGGCCCTCGCGCCCGTCTATCCTCCCCAGGTGAAACAAGGTGAAACGCAGTCCGCATCCTTTGCTGCGCGGCGGCCCTTTTTAAAGGCAGCCGGTAGGCACGCCTGCGGACTCCAGCGCGCTGAAAATGCGCAACAGATGACCCTCGCCCCATTGCGTGGCAAGGGTTTCGCGCCAGCGGCCAGGGAAATCGGGGTAGGCAGCCAGCACGCGCTGCCACTCGGAGCGGGCCGTCTCCGCATCGCCCTCGATGGCTGCGCACGCCGCAGTCACGAGGGGGAATGCC
>CAYRLT010000298.1:0-2463 GCA_964425095.1 uncultured Luteolibacter sp. | reverse complement strand
CGCTGAGCGCGAGCTGGGCAGCGAAGCGGAAATTGTCGACATTGCGGCGCTGGGTTCCGGCCTGATAGACGCGATTATTCTGAAGGATTCCCTCATCGAGTTCCCGGCATTCATCGATGGTCATCGCGCAGGGTTTTTCGGAATAAACATCCTTGCCCGCCCTTGCCGCGAGCACTGAGGCGGGCGTGTGCCAGCGGTCGCCGGTGGCGATCAGCACGGCGTCGATGTCCTTGCGGGCGAGCACCTCGCGCATGTCGTGGTAGGATTTGCAGTCTTCATTGCCATGGTGGCGGTTGGCCAGTTTGCGGACGATTTCGCTGCGGACCTTTTGCACATCGGCGATGGCGACGAACTGGACATCAGGTTGTTTGAAGAACGCGCCCAGCACCTCCCGACCGCGCGGTCCGATGCCGATAGCGCCCAGGACGATGCGGTTGCTGGGGGCGACATTACCGTTCTGTCCAAGCACGGAGGCCGGGATGATAGTGGGCATGGCGGCCACCCAGGCGGCTTTCTTGAGGAAACTTCGGCGTGTCGTTTTCATGATTCTGGAGGTTTGCTGGTTCTTGCCGTGGGATAAGGAAGTGGCTGCGTCATATCATACGCATGACATGGATCGATATTGCAATCCGTTGTAAAAAAAGTAGGGCAGGGTTTGGTGGAAGATAGAGAGTCTTAAGGTCTCACTTCGCATTCTTCCGCCCCATCTTCCCCTTCTTCTCCTGCGCGGGTGTGGCGTTGGTATTGTATTCCGGATTCGGCTGGGTCGGCAGCAAAGCATCGGTCGATTTCATCCATGCGAGCAGACCGTCTAACATTTCATCGCGTTTCGCGGTGTTGGTGTTGGCGAGGTTTGTGTGTTCACCGATGTCCACGGCGAGGTTGTAGAGTTCCACCGCGTGGTTGGTTGCGAGTTTGTCGCGACCGCCATCGAGTTGCCATTCCTCGTGGAAGAGGTGCAGTTTCCAATCGCCCTTGCGGATCACGCTCACAGGGCGGGTGCGGAAGCCAGTCCGGACATCGAGGTCGCGGCCGCGGATGACCGGGTTGTCGAGGTAGCCCGGGAAGTGCCAGAAGATGGCCTCGCGATTGAGCGGGCCATCCTGCTTGAGCAACGGGAGCAGGCTTTCTCCGTCGAGCGCCTTGTCGGTGCGCGCACCGGCGGCGGAGAGAAAGGTTGGGAAAAAATCCACATTGATCACTGGCAAATCGCACTTTGTGCCGGGTTTCACGACGCCGGGCCAGCGCACGATCATCGGCTCGCGGATGCCGCCCTCGTAGTAGCCGCCCTTGTTTCCGCGCAGCGGTTCTTGCGACGATTGCTGAGTGCCGCCATTGTCGCTGGTGAAGATGATGAGGGTGTTTTTCTCGAGATCGAGTTCCTTGAGTTTCTGCAGGAGGATGCCGATGCCGTCATCGAGGTCGTAGGTGCATGCTGCGTAAAGCGGGTCGTTGTGTTGTTTGCCCGGCGTCTTTGCCTTGAAGTGATCGAGCGTGGATTTGCGTGCCTGCAATCCGGTGTGAATGGCGTAGTGCGGCAGATAAACGAGGAAGGGACGATCCTTGTTTTTCTCCATGAATTCGCCGGCTGCCTGGGTGAGCGAATAGATGCCCTTTGGGTTCGCGGCTTCGTTGCCATTCCAGCCGCCGTGGCATTGGTGGACTACATCGAACCCCTGTTCGGCGGCAGTCGCTCCATCGGGGCCTTCGAGATGCCACTTGCCGAAAATTCCGGTCACGTAACCCGCCGCCTTCATCGCATCGGCAAAAGTGATGTTTTCCTTCGCTAGTCCGCTCTTATTAGAGATTGGCGCGAGTCGTTGTGAAACTTTCGGCCCGCGGTCCGTGCTGCCCACCGCATAGACGTGGTGCCGCGGCGTATAGGTGCCGGAAAGCAGACACGCCCGGCTCGGCGCGCAGTTGCCGGCCGCCGCGTAGGCGTTCGTGAAGACCATACCTTCCTTGGCCAGCGCATCGAGCACCGGAGTCTCCATGAAATCGCTGCCCTGGTATCCCACATCCTTCCAGCCTAGATCATCGGCGAAGATAAGGATGATGTTGGGTTTTGAAACCTCGGCCGCGTGCATGAGCGCGAGCGGCGACAACAACAGTCCCGCGATCGCATGACGGAGCTTCAGCGTCCGCCGGATGCATCCTGAAATCGATCGTGCGAATGTGAGCGGGTGTTTCATGGAGGTCTGGAGCGGGAGTGTGACAGGTTCTGCCGCTGCAATGCCGGCAATCGAATGGCAGCGGGAACAATCACGCCGCAGATTGGATGTAATGATGGCGATCCGAACCCATCCTGGCAACCGGTCATTTCTCCCCTGGCTTGCTAGCAGCCTGTCGGACTTGGAGTTCAGATTCTTCGGAATAAATCCGACTGGTTGGGCGTATCGAAGGAATGTCCGCCCGCTTCGTCAACATTGACCACGACACGCCGATGCTTCTGCCGCCCGACCT
>CAYRLT010000297.1:0-20471 GCA_964425095.1 uncultured Luteolibacter sp. | reverse complement strand
GCAAACTCGACAATCAGAATCCCGTTTTTGGCGATCAATCCGATGAGCAGGATCAGCCCGAACTGGGCGAACAAGTTGTTGGTCATGGGTTCGCCGAAAAACCGCGAGGCGTAGAGCGTGAGCACGCCGCCTGTTAGTGCGAGGGCGACGCCGGTGAAAATGGTCACCGGGTGGACCCAGCTCTCAAACTGCGCGGCGAGGATGAGGAAGGTGAAGAGGAGTCCGAGGATGAACAATTGGAACGTGGAGCTGGCGCTTTCGACATATTCGCGGGTTTCGCCGTCCCAAGCATACTTATATCCTTCCGGCAGCATGGCCGGGACGGTGTCATCGACGAAGTCCACGCCATCGCCGATGGTTTTTCCGGGAGCAATGCGGGCTTTAATCGTGATAGAGCGCAGGCGGTTGAAGTGCGGGTATTCCTCGGGAGTGATGGTTTCCTTATGGGTCACCACGTTGGAAAGTTGGATCAAACCACCATTGTCAGAGCGCACATAGACTTTGCCGAGATCTACTGGTGAAAGCCGCGCCGCGTCTTCGATTTGGACGATGACATCGTATTGGCGGCTCAACCGTTTGAACTGGGTGACTTGGCGGCCACCGAAGAGCGATTCGAGAGTGGAGGCGATGCGGGAAACCGGGACGCCGAGATCGGCGGCGCGGGCGCGGTCGATGGTGACATCGAGCTGCGGCTTGTCGGTTTTCGGTTCGGCGCGCGCACCTTCGAACACGCCGCTGGCGCGCATCTTGGTGAGGATGCTCTCGCCGTAAGTTTGGAGCTTGTCGAAATCACTGCCTTGGAGGACGAGTTGAAAACTCTCACTGAGACTGCGGCCGCCGAGTGGGTTTGGAATGATGGCGAAGGCGAGACCGCCGGTGATATCCGCCGCGTATTCACCGTTGATTTGTCCGACGACTTGCTGGGTCGAGCGCTCGCGGTCTTCCCACGGTTTCAGGGTGGAGAAAACAAGGCCTTGATTGCCGGAGCCCGGGCCGCCGCGGGCGAGGGCGGTGGCGGAGAAGTAGCGCTGGATTTCATCTTTGCGCCCGATCACATCGGTCATTTTATTGACATAGTTCAGCGTGTAATCCGGATGCGATCCGAGGGGGCCGCTGAAGATCGAAATGAAACTCCCGCGGTCCTCGACCGGCGTGAGTTCTTTTTGCAGGGAATTGAATGCGAAGGGCGCGAGCGAGATGAATCCCAGCGTGAACAAGAGCACAAGCGGCCATGCTTTCAGAGATAAGCGCAGGGATTTTCCGAAGAGGCGGTTGACGAATTCGAAGCCAGGCTCGGTGACGCGATAGAGCCAGCCGTGTGGCGGATGGCCGGTCCTCGGATCGGTTCCCTTGAGCAGCAGTGAGCAGAGCATCGGTGTTACAGTTAGAGAAACCGCCAGTGAGACGAGCACGGAAACCGCCAGCGAAATTCCGAATTCATAGAACAAGCGGCCGGTAGTGCCGGATTGGAATGCTACCGGCAGGAAGACCGCGCAGAGAGCGAGCGTGGAGGCGATGATGGCGAAGGCGACTTGTCGCGCTCCGAGGACCGAGGCCTGAATCCTGGTTTCGCCTTCCTCGATGCGGCGGTAGATGTTTTCCAGCATCACAATGGCGTCATCGACGACCAAGCCAATGGCCAGGACGAGGGCGAGGAGTGTGAGAAGATTGATGGAAAACCCGAGTGCCGAAATTGCGGCGAAAGATCCGATGACCGAGATTGGAATCGCCGTGATGGGAATGAAAACCGCGCGCCAATCGCGCAAGAAAAAGAAGATCACCACCAACACGATTAGGAAGGCCTCGAAGAACGTTTTATAAACCTCGTCCACCGAGCGTTGGACAAAATCCGAACTATCGTATCCGACCGTGACGGAAATCCCGTCTGGCAACTCCGCCTCGATCACCGGGATGAGTTTTTTCACGCCATCCGCAACTTCTAACAAGTTGGATTTCGATTGGCGGACCACGCCGAGGCCGACGGTTGGCTTGCCATTGAAAAACGTGCGCGTGCGATAATCTTCTGAGCCGAGTTCGGCCCGGCCGATGTCTTTGAGTTTGATTTGGCTATTGCCGCGGGTGGCGATGATCAATTCATCGAAAGCCGCGGGGTCAGTCAATTCGCCCTGCGTGCGGACGGTGAACTCGCGGGCGAACGATTCGATCCGGCCGCCGGGGACGTCGACGTTTTGTTCGCGCAGGGCGTTTTCCACGTCATTGGCAGTGAGTGCGTAGGATGCGAGTTTTTCAGGATTGATCCACAGGCGCATGGCGATGCGGCGCTCGCCACCGATGAAGATGGTGCCAACGCCGGGCACGGTCTGGACGCGTTGCTTGGCGATGCGATCCACCAAGTCGGTGAGTTCGGTGCGTGAGAACTTATCCGAGGTGAAAGTCAGCCAGAGCACTGGATTCGCATCCGCTTCTTCTTTGGCAATGATCGGTTCGTCCACTTCGTCGGGCAGTCGGTCGCGGGCGCGGCTGACGCGGTCACGCACATCATTGGCCGCCTCATCGGGGTCGCGTTCAAGATTGAACTCGATGGTGATGCGTGAAATTTCCTCGCGGGATGATGATTTGAGGACGCGGATGCCGTCGATGGCGGAAAGTTGTTCTTCGAGCGGTTCGGTGATCCGGCTTTCCACGACCTCCGCGGAGGCACCGCGATAGATGGTGTTGACGGAAACCGTGGGCACGTCGGTATCCGGATATTCGCGCACCGGCAGGTTGCGGAACGAGAGTGTGCCTATCAGAATGATAATCAGCGCGCCGACGATCGTGAGGACCGGGCGCTTGATTGAGGTATCGGAAATGATCATTTGGAATTTGAGATTTGGAATTTCAAATGTGAGATCATTCCAGCTTGCGATCGGTAGCGACGGGCGGGCCGGGTTTGACGACGGGATCGACGGGTTTGAGTTTCACGCCGGGAAAAAGGATGAGTCCGCCGACGCCGGAGGAGACGATTTTATCACCCACTTTGATCGGCGGTCCGACTGGGCTGACTTGGACGAAACCTGGCACGCGGAGGCCGGTTTTTACGGGGACAAACTGCGCGACGAGAGCACCCTCTTTTTCGGTGGGGACAATGAGCACGGTGCCGCGGGTGGTGCTGAGGATGGCGGTTTCCGGGACGACGAGTGCGTCTTCGACCACCCTGAGCACGAGTGTGATATTGGCGAACATGCCGGGTTTTAAATGCGTCGGCGGTTGACTGACATAGCCTTTCACCAGCGTGGAGCGGGTGTTTTCATCAATCCTCGGCGAGACAAAATAGACCTTACCGGTCACCTCCTCGCCGGGGGCGGAGGTTGCGGCACGCAGCGTGAACGTGCCACCGGGTTTCAGATTTGGCAGGTAGCGCTCGGGAACTTGCATCTCGACTTTCAGGCGCGAGAGATCGTCCACGGTGGTGATGATGGATTGTGAGGTGACAAAATCACCGATGGATAGAGAGCGCGCTCCGGTGACGCCGTCGAAGGGCGCGATGATGGATGACTTGGCGAGTTTGACGTTCAGCAAGTCGATGGCGGCTTTGAGTTTCGCGTGTCCGGCGACGGCGGCGTCCACTTCAAGTTTCGAGACCGCCTGATCAGCTAACAACGATTGATTGCGCTCCAGGTTTTGTTGGGCGAGCAGGAAGCTGGCAGTCGCTTCGGCGAGTTGTGCTTCGAGTTCGCGGGTGTCGAGTTTGGCCAAGAGGTCGCCCTTTTTCACGGGGGCTCCTTCATCGAAATGGATGGAGTTGATCACGCCGGGCATCTCCGGCCGAAGCTCGGCGCTTTCATTGGCGGCGATGCTGCCGACGAGGCCGACCGTTTCGCGCAGCGGCATCACGGTGATGGGCATGACTTCGACGGGCTGCACGCGGTCCATCGGATTCGGCGCGCCCACAGGTTTAGCAGCGGATGGTTTTTTTCCGCAGGAGGAGAAGACGAGGCACAAGACACAAGACGGCAAGACACAAGAGTGAAGAGCACGGAGCCTGTGGCTTCTCTTTCTGAGATCCATGAACTGATAACGGATTGATTTCTTCATCTTGTGTCTTGTGTCTTCTAGTCTTGTGTCTCCCTACCACTCTCCGCCGATGGCTTTGATGAGAGAGACCGAAAGGGCGAGGCGCTCGGCGCGGATGGCATTTGCGCCACGCTCGGCATCGAGGCGGGTGCGCTCCGCATCCACGACATCGAGGAAGCTAACCAAGCCGGAGTTAAAGCGTTTGACGGAAAGCTCGAAGGTTTTGCGGGCGGCGGCGAGTGCTTGATCCTGCGCGATCTGTCGGCGCTCGAGAATGGCGGTTCCTTGCAGGGCGTTTTCCACTTCGCGGAGGGACTCGAGGACCGCTTGGCGGTATTCCGCGCTGGCGGCTTCATGCGCGGCGATGACGGCGCGGCGGTTGGCCCGCAACAAGCGCTGGCTGGTTAGGGGTGTCATGGCGCTGGAACCAAGCGACCAAACGAGGGCGGACGAGTTGAAAAGATTTCTGGCGAGGGTGGTGTCAAATCCGCTTGAGGCATCAATCACGACCGAGGGATAAAACGCGGCGGTGGCTACGCCGATGTCCGCATTTGCGGCAGCCACGTTGCGCTCGGCGGCGCGGATGTCGGGGCGTTGGCGGAGGAGCTCGGACGGAATGGTGGTCGGTATGGACGGAGGCTTTGGAAGCTCGGTTTTTTCCGGAATCTGAGATCCGGTGGCGGCCGATCCGCCAAGAACGGCGAGTGCGTTGACGAGCACGACGCGGGTTTGATCAAGCTGGATGCGATCCCCTTCGGCGGTGGCGACTTCCGTCTCGGCGCGCGCGAGGTCGAGTCCGCTGATGCTGCCGGCGTCCCGGCGTTTGGTGAGGAGACCGAAGGCTTTGCGGCGGATTTCCAAGGTGCGGGCGAGCACGGCGCGGTCGGCGTCCACGGCGCGCAAGGCCCAATACGTCTGGGCCACTTCGCCGGAGATGCTGAGGCGGAGGGCGTTGAGCATTTCCTGGGCGGCTTGTTCCGAGGCGGTGGCGGATTCCACCTGACGGCGGACTTTTCCCCAGACATCGAGTTCATAGCGGAAATCCACAGGCACGCTGAAGCTTTCCTGGATGCTCGATCCGCCACCCGGGCCGCGGAAACGGAATTTCGAGCGCTCGGCGTTGATACCGATGTCCACAGCGGGGAAATAACGCGAGCGTGCCATGTTGCTGAGCTCACGGGCTTGGCGGAGGCGTGCGGAGGAAGCTTCAATTTCCTGATTCCGCAGCAATGATTTCTCGACGAGCGAGTTGAGTGTTGGGTCGCGGAACAATTTCCACCACGCTTGCGGAGTCGGCAGGCTGTCGGGCGTGTGGCGTTTCCACTTCACTCCCCCTTGTGAAAACGAAGCCGGCAACTCCATCGAGGGCGTTTCGTGGTCGGGACCCACCGGTGCGCAGGCTCCTATCACGGCAAATGTCAGGCAGATCAACAAACGGCGGGTGACTGGGGTGGGCGGCATGGGCGGGGAAAACCAAGCGGGTTTTTTTCTTGCATGCAAGTGATTACTTGCAGCATTTTATGCCGTGAGCGAGATTCTAGCCAAAATCAAGACGACTGAAAAACCGGGCATGCGCCAGCGGTTGATGGAAGCGGCGCGGGCGGAGTTCAGTGACAAGGGGATTGAATCCGCGACGACGCGTGGGATTGCGGAGCGAGCAGGCTGCAATGAGGTGACGATTTTCCGCCACTTTGAATCCAAGCAAAATCTGTTGGCGGCCGTGGTGCAGGAAACGTCAGAGGAGTTCAGTTCGCTGTGCGAATGGCGGGGTGAATTCAGCGGGGATCCGCGTAAGGATTTGGAGCGTTTCGCGCAGGTTTACAACGCCTCGCTCGAGCGCTGTGAGGGCATGGCCCGCGCTTTAGTGGGCGATGGGCATCGGCGGCCAACGCTATGCAAAGAGCTGGTCGGCGATGTGATCGAGCCGTTTCACCGGAGCATCGCGTGTTATTTGGATCAGCTGAAAACCGAGGGTCTCGTGCGCCAGGATTTGAACTCCGCGGCCTTCGCTCAGGTTTTTACTTCCTCGTTGTTCGGCGGGCTGTTGCGGCGCACCTCCGGGCTATCGGATTTGGATCGAGACTCGTGGTTGCGGGAAACAGTGGACATTTTCGTCCATGGTATCGAGGTGGCGAAATAGGCGGAGTTTCTCCCGCACTCCGGAGATTGACTCGCCGCCGGGGCTTGGTCAGTTTCGCCGCGCATGAGTCAAACACCACAAGTCGGAATTGTCATGGGCAGCGTATCAGACTGGCCGATCATGGAGCACGCCGCGCGCACGCTGCGGGATTTTGGGATTCCTTGGGTTGCCGAGGTTGCCAGCGCCCACCGCGCACTCGACAAGCTTCAGGGATTTGTGGGCCCAGCCCGTGAGAACGGCCTGAAATGCATCATTGCCGGAGCCGGAGCTGCGGCGCACCTCGCCGGAGTGACGGCCGCGATTACGGATATTCCGGTGCTCGCCGTGCCGATTGATTCCACCTCCCTCAAGGGCTTGGACGCTTTATTAGCCATGGTTCAAATGCCGGGCGGTATCCCCGTGGCGACCTTTGCCATCGGTAAGGCCGGTGCAGTGAATGCCGCGCTTTTCGCCGTGGCGATGCTGGCCAATGAAGATCCGGAAATGGCAGCAAAACTCGCGGCTTTCCGCAAGAAACAAAGCGACAAGGTGAAAGCCGCTGTTCTCCCATCACTCGAGCCGCTGGCTTGAGCCGAGGGGCTAAAGCCAGCTCTCCATGCGCCACCTCATAAAAAAACCGGCGCACCGCAAACGGTGGCCGGTTTGAGAGGGTTTGCTGCGAGCAGGAGTTAGAATTGCGATTGCAACGAGAAGTTGAACTGGCCGCCCTTGTCCGCTTCTTCGTCGGGTGAGGAAATTGGGAACGCGTAGTCGAGTGCCAGCGGCAGCGGGCTGATTGGCAATTTCAAGCGGATGCCGATACCGACGTCGGTGTAGAGATCGCCGGGACTTGGATCCCAGCTGCCTTCATTGACGAAGCCGGAGTCCATAAACACCGCGGCGCGGACGGTTTCAATGATGGGCACGGTGTATTCCGCAGAGATGTATCCGAGCGAATTTCCACCGAAAACCTCATTGGTGTAGTCCGTGTCCCGCGGTCCGACATCGCGGAATTCGAAACCACGCAGTGTCCGGCCACCACCGAGGAACATCCGCTCAAAGATCGGGACCTCGTCGTTAAAGCTGTCCACAAACGCCAGTTCGCCGGACAGCGAAAGAATCGAATCCCACTTCAGGTTCCAGTATTTTTGTCCTTGGGCCGAGAAGCTGAGCGTATTGACGTCGCCACCCACGCCGGCGTAGGTTAGGCCAAGATCAATCTTATGGCCGTTGCGTGGCAGGACGTTGCTGTCGCGATTGTCAAAAACGTAGTTCAGGCCGAGCGAGCTGCGGAGGAAATCGCCGCCGATGTTTTCTTCAGAGAGCTCTGAGAGGTCGCCATCGTCGGGCCCTGTGACCGAGTAATCATTGGCATCCACCTCGGAATCGATCTTCACGTTTTCAAGGCGATATTCACCCTTGATCCAGCTTTTCGAGGTAAGCGGTTTGCGGAGATAGACGGAAGCTCCGGCATTTGTTTGCTCGTAGTAATCGCTGAAATAGGTCGATTGCTTGTAGAATATCTCGGTGCCGAGGGAGAGTTGGCGATCCAAGAACCAGGGCTCGACGAGTGAGACGCTGAACTCCGAGCGTTCGGAGCCGAGGCGCAGATTCATGGCGAAACGTTGTCCGCCACCGGTGAAATTCCATGGGTTGAACAAGTCGAAATTCGATTGTTCAAGGGTGAGGAATCCGACGATGCTGTCAATTGAGCTGAAACCGAGACCCACGCCGATGGTGCCGGTCGACCGTTCATCGACGAGCACGTTCACATCGCGATAGCCTTGGCTGCCGGGAGTTCCGCTGGCTTGGACTTCGTTGAAATATTGCAATCCTTCAAGGCGCGCCTTGGTGGCTTCGAGTTCCACCGTGTTGAACATGTCGCCTGGTTGCAGCGGGATTTCACGGCGGATGACCTTATCCTGGGTCTTGGTGTTGCCGGCGATGTTCACTCGGCCCACTTTGTAGCGTGATCCCTCGCTGACGCGGTAGATGATGGTCACCCGGTTTGGGCCGGCATCTTGGATGTCAGGGCTTACTGAGGCGTCGGCATATCCACGGGAGCCGTAGTAGCTGCGAATCATGGTGATGTCCGCGCGCATCTTTTTCGAGGAATACGCATCATTGGTGTTGAGGGTCAGTCCCGGGTAGAGTTCCTCGGATTTGAAAACCGTCATCTTGCTGAAGCCGATGCCGGCCACCGTGTATTTATCGCCCTCGTTGATGGGGATGATCAGGTCCACGCGGCCGTCCTTGACGGGCTCGCGGCGGAATCCCGGGCTGCTGGCGCGGAGGTAGCCTTTGCTGCGGTAGTAATCGAGGATCGCATCCAGATCGGTGTCCAATTGGTCGGACTCGAAGCGGCCGGATTTGGTGAGCCACGAGAGCCAGCTCTTTTCCTTGGTCTTCATTTCCTTGAGCAATTCAGGCTTGGTGAAGGCGCTGACGCCCTCGAAGCTGATCTTGCGGATCTCGTTCTTGGCGCCTTCGTCGATGACAAAAATCAGATCCGAGAGGCCTTCGCGGCTGGTCGCTTGGATGCGGTGGCTGATGGTGACATCCGGGTAGCCGTGGCCTTGGTAGTATTTCTCAAGGTTGCGGCGGGCTTCGAGAATCTCGGCGTCACTCATCACTCCGCTGGATTTGAGCTTGGTTTCCTTGGCCAGTTTCTGATCGGAAAAGATTGTGTTGCCGATGAAGCCAACGCCGCCACGCAGTGGGCGGGTTGTGACTTCCGCAACGAGTTTTACGCTTTTGTCGCCTACGGGCTCCGCCAAAAACCGCACGTCGTCCACAAGGCCGGATTCGTAAAGAGCCGTGATGTCCTTATCCAAGTCCTCGGCGCGATAAGCAGTGCCGGCCTTGGTGGTCATTTGATTGCGCAGCACCTCTTCATTGACGGTCTTGGCACCACGGTAGCGGATTTCCACGTTGGTGATGGTTTTTCCCTCGAAATCCTGCGCGTGCAGGTTGCCGGCGAGTGAAAGCGCCGTGATGAAAATGAGGGCGGCAAGTTGGCTCATGCCGCGCGGCATGAGGGGTTGAAGAGCAGTGATGATGCGCATGCGGGTGGCGAAGTTGGGCCTATAAACCTGTGAGGCACCCGCTTCGTCAAGGTGAATAGCGGCCAAATCCATTAGGAATTCTTTTTCCGCCCGGATGCGACCAGCGAATGGACGAGAAAACCGAGTAGGGCTCCGGCGCCCAGCACTGCCCAGAATCCGGGGTTGCGCCAGACGGTATCCGGCGGATTCATGCCGAAGACCGCTACCAGTGTGGCCAAGGGGAAGAAAAACGCGGCGAGACGATTGAGGCGCCGTGCCTCGTTATTCGCGGTATTCGCGGCGAGCGCCTGTTGGCTGGCGGCCTCGGCGAGTGTGAAATCCATCCCGGACTTGGCGTCCGCGACTACCAGCTCGATGCCGCGTTCAAGCTCCACCGCCTCATCGCGGAGGTTGAGGACCCTGTTGTCCTCGGGCAGCGCCTCACGAGTGGCTTGGAGCACTTGCAATAAACTGCGGGTAGAGCGTTGCAGTGGGTACATCCGGCGCATCACATCAAAATACTGACGGGCGGTTTTCGCAGAATCCACCTCATCATCCAGCTTTTGGATGGCCACGCGATACGTCGCCACGTGCTCTTCCAAGCCGGACAGTCCGCCGCCGAGAGGCGCGCTTTTCCATTCTCCCGCGAGGTTTCTCCAGACGCCCATGGGATTGCGGATCGCATCGTCTTCCGCTGTCGGCACCTGATGAAGTAGCAATAGGAGGTGGCCCTCCTCATGCATCAGCCGCTGCTTGCCCACCGATCCCCCCAAGCGCTTGCGGATCGGTTCAGGAAGATCCCATGTCTGGGGTATATAGCTGGTTTTCGCCATGGCGGCAGCAAAGCATTTGGCGGTGTTCCCGACAAGGCAAGGTGCGCAGGGCTGATTTTAGGCGCTGACATACCCCCACGCTGTGAGAGCGTGGGAGGAGTTTTTCAGGCGTTCAATAACGATAATACCGGTGCGGTGGCCGGCGGTAGTAGTGGTTGTGGTGGTGATCGTCGTTGTTATTGTCATTGGCAATGGCGTAACCAATCAGTCCGGCGGCGGCGGCACCTGCTACGGCCATTCCGGGATCGACCGACTGCACAGGCCGGCCCGCGGAATCATAGGTGGTCATGCAACCGGTGCTGGTAGCGATCACCGCGATCAGGGCGGAGAGCATGGGAGCGCGAAATAGAACGGTGGATTTAAGTAGGTTCTTCACACCTATACAGACGTCTGAAAACCGGGATTATTCAAGTGGCTTTTGAGGTATTTCAATAATCCCGCTGCAGTAAATAGGCGGCGATTTCTTCGAGACGGGCGGCTTTTTTGCCCAGAGGCTTGAGCGCGGCCATGGCGGCTTTTGTGAAGCGTGCGGCTTCTTTGCGGGAGGCGTCGAGGCCGATGATCGATGGATAAGTGGCTTTGCCGACGGATTGATCCTTGCCGGCGGTTTTGCCTAGGATCTCAGTGCTTTGGGTGACGTCTAAGATGTCGTCGATGACTTGAAACGCGAGGCCGAGATTATAACCGAATTTTGTGACGGCATCGAGTTTCGCGGGTGTGGCATTGGCGGCCATGGCACCGAGGCGCAACGAGGAGGTGAGCAATGCGGCGGTTTTGGCTTCGTGAATGCGGATCAGTTCGCGTTTGCTGAGTTGCGAGCCTTCACCTTCGAGATCCATGACCTGGCCGCCGATGAGTTTGCGGCTGCCTCCGGTTTCAGCGAGTTCGGCGACGATTTCGCGGATGCCGTAACGCGGGGTGATGGGGGCTTTCGCCAGCACGATGAAGGCTTCGGTTAGAAGAGCGTCGCCGCAAAGCACCGCCATGCCTTCGCCATAGACCTTGTGGCAGGTCGGCCGACCCCGCCGCAAATCGTCATCATCCATGGCGGGGAGATCGTCATGGACGAGCGAGTAGGTGTGCATCAACTCGACGGCGCAGGCGGCAGCGAGGGCGTTTGAGGTTTCGCCGCCGCAGGCTTCCGTGGCGGCGACGCAGAGCACGGGGCGAAGACGTTTGCCGCCGGCGAAGATCGCATAGCGCATGGCCGCATGGATGGTCGCCGGACGTTCTTTTGCCTTGGGTAGAAATGCGTCCATCGCCGCATCCACGAGTGCTGAGCGGTTGGCGAGGTATGCTTTCAGGTCCATGATTTTTGGAGGGGGGGGATCGTGGATGGTGGATGGGGATCTCCGATCTTCTATCCTCGATCTTCTATCCACAATCTCTTCAAAGAATTTCCGCGATTTGCACGGCGTTGAGAGCCGCGCCCTTGCGGACTTGATCGCCGACGACCCAGAGATCGAGGGCATTGTTGAAGACGAGGTTTTTGCGGATGCGGCCGACTAGGCAATCGTCCTTGCCGGTGGTGTCGAGCGGCACGGGGAAGAGTTTGTTAGCAGGATCATCGACGACTTGGATGCCGGGTTTTCCAGCGTATGCGGCGCGGGCGGCGGCGACATCGACCGGTTGATCAAACTGCGCGGTGATGGAAACCGAGTGTGAGCGATAAACCGGCACGCGCACACAAGTGCAGGAAACCCGGAGCTCAGGCAGGCCCATGATTTTGCGGCCTTCGTGGAGCATTTTGAGTTCCTCTTTGGTGTAGCCGTTGTCGGTGAATGCGTCCACTTGCGGGATCACGTTAAAGGCGATCTGGCGCGGATAGACTTTCGGGGTGAATGGCTGGCCGTTGGCAATTGCCATCATTTGTTCTTCCAGTTCGATGATGCCTTGCGCGCCTGAGCCGGAGACGGCCTGATAGGTCGAGGCGATGATTGAGCGCAGGCCGAAGGCTTGGTGCAGCGGGGCGAGCGCCATGAGTGAGATGATGGTGGTGCAGTTCGGATTGGCGATGATGTTGCGCGGATGGTTTTTCGCGGCATCCGGGTTGATTTCCGGGACGACGAGCGGCACGTCTTCATCCATGCGGAAGGCGGATGAGTTATCGATCACCACCGCGCCAGCGGCGGCGGCCGAGGGGGCGAATTCCTTGGAGATTCCGCCGCCCGCACTGAAAAGGGCGATATCCACGCCTTGGAACGAATCATGCGTGAGTTCCTCAACCACGACGTCCTCACCACGGAATTTCATGCGTTTGCCAGCTGAGCGTGCCGAAGCTAGAAGCTTCAGCTTGCCGAGCGGAAAATTCCGCTGTTCCAGGCAAAGGAGCATTTCCACGCCGACGGCACCCGTCGCGCCAACAATAGCCACATGTGGTTGATTCATTTTTAAGGCCGGTTTTTTGGTGACCGGGCGCGCAACATAGCGTCTTCCGGCCCGCTGGCAATCGATTCGTTTGGGTTTGCCCACGGGTTTTTCCGGCGGCTGCGGCTTACCAGTCCATCATGTCGTGAAAGACATCGATTTTCGCCGCCTCGAACTGGCGCAGGGCGGCGCGGTATTCGGTGGCGGCTTGGCGACGTTTGACGGCTTCCAGCGCGGCTAGGACTTCGGGTTTTGCCTGTTCGAAGGAGCGAGGCTCGGCAGGTTTGCGGGCGGTGACCTCGACCAAGTGCCAGCCGAGGCGGGTCTGGATGAGTGAGGGCTGGTTGACAGGCAGCGCGAAAACCGGCTTGGAGAAATCCGCAGGTAGGCGCTGGCGGGTCATCCAGCCGAGCGATCCGCCCTGGTCTTTGGTGGCCGGATCTTCGCTGAGTTCTTTGGCCAAGGTGGCGAAATCTTTTTCGTTAGATGTTAGTCCGGCGAGTGCGGCTTCGAGTTTTGTTTTCGCCTCTTCCGGCGGGAGGTTGAGCGTGGGGATGAAAACATGCCGGGCCTCAATGCGCTCCGGAATGGCGAGGTCCTTTTGGTTTTTATCGAACCACTCGCGGGCTTCCTCATCGGTGACCCGGGCCAGCGGTGCTATTTTTGATTCCACGTATTTTTCCTGCTGCATGCGGGCTGCGAGGCGGTCGCGGAGGTCTTGTGTGCTGGCGATGCCTTGGGATTTCATGCTGGAAACCATGGCATCCTGTGATTCGAAGCGGGCTTGAAACCGTTGCAGGCGTTCGTCGATTTCCTCGTCGCTTACCCGGAGTTGCGGGGCGTTGACCTTGGCTTTGATTCGCAGCAACTCGTGATCGATCAACTCATCGAGCGCGGCGTAACGGACGATTTTCAAGGCTGCCGGCGTGAGTGGATCGATGGACTGGCCGATTTGCCAGAGGCGTTCGTTGGCGGCGCGATCGAGCTGGCGGCGGGTGATTTGGAGGTTGAAAACGCGGGCGACGACGCCGTTGGCCTTTGCGGCGGCGATGGCCTCGGCGCTACCTGGATCCGCGCGTTCGATCTTACGGCTCAGGGGGCCGTGGAAAACGAATAGATCACCCGCAATATAGGCAAGAACCACGCCGTAAAGGGCGAGGCGCAGGGTGAATTTTTTAAGCGGTGACATGCTGAAGAGGCGATGCTCGGACGGACTAACGGATTTCCACGGTGGTTCCGGGGCGGATCAGTCGGGGCAGGCGGATGGCATCCCAGTTGGCAAGACGGATGCAGCCGGAACTGCGGGCACGGCCGATGGTTTCGGGTTCGGCGGTGCCATGCATGCCGATGCCTGATTTGCTGGTGCCATTCCAGATGATGCCGACCGGGCTGTTAGGGCCGGGCGGAATATTGAGCGCGTTGTCGCTGCGTTTTCCGGTATCGAGCAATTGTTGGTCGTAGCGCCACCATGGGAGTTCCACCATATTGCGGAGCTCCCATGTGCCGAATTTGATGAATTTCGGTTGGCCCGGTGTGATGGGAAACGAGGCGACGAGCCCGCGGTTCGCGCGGGTGACCGGTGCGATTTCGACAGCCTCGGGCTCGGCGATCACCAATGCGGCGGGTGCGGCCTCGAAAATCCGGACTTGGTTGATTTTTGTGTCCACCACCACATGGCGTTGGCTGAGTGCTCCGTCCGCCTCATGCCGGGCACCGGTCAGTTTCTCGATGAAAAACGGCGTGACGTTGGGCACGATCAGCGAGTCGCGTGACTTGAGATTGTTGATTTTAGCCGTGCCATTCAGGACGGTGAGATAGGCCTGATCGCAATGATAGCGCTCGGCCATAAACTCGGCGGCGCTGCGGTAGCTCATGCGGTTTTTCTTCGCCTGAAGTGTTTTTTTCGTTGGCAGCTCAGCATCCACCCACTCGGTGACGACAACGGGCACCAAGGCGACTGCCAGCGGGGTTGGGACGGCCTTGCGGGCGGCGGTGTTGACGCCGATCCAGTCCTCGATCGGCTTGCCGTTGACTTCGTTCCATGAATAAACCGCGAGTTCGGTGAAGCGGCCGGGTTTGCCATCGATCACACCGGGTCCAAAGAGCGCCTCATCGAGGAAAATCTGCAATCTCACGGCATCGTCGCCGGTGGGTTTTTCGTCTAACGGAGAAGGAGGAGTTGGGGTTTGCAGGGGACTCGTGGGGGCAGGCTCTGAAATAGCGGGGAGCGGGCGTGAGGCGGGATTCTGATTGCCGCCGAGTGGCAGCGCCTTGAGAACCGGGCGATTGATCAATTCTGGCTGGGATTGCTGACTGAATGCGGGCAGGGCTGCCAAGATGAGAAGGATGGTTGGAATTCGAAACATGGGATCAATAAGGAAGGAATCACGCAGTGGCGGGTGGGGAATTTCCAACCGCTCCGCATCGGTGGCTGGAACCACCGCGTGAACGAGGTCAAATGTAGCACGGCATCGGAATCCGTCTAGAGCGGTTTACAGGCACGAAAACCACCGTTACAAGCCGCTTTGCTTGGCCGTCTCTACAAATGCGGCAACCGCCATTTCCAGATTCCTGCGATCATGCGCCGCGCTCATCTGTGTGCGGATACGCGCCTTGCCCTGCGGCGCCACCGAATAACTGAAGGTCGTCACACACCCTCCCTTCGCTGAACACATATGGGTGCGAGGTTGGCTCAGAAACTCGATGATCCCCTTGCGTCCGCTCGTCTATCCGCCGCCGCTATTACACGCAATGATGTTGCCATAACGGTGGCGCGTTTCCGACACCGCTTGCTCACGCAACCAGCGGGTCAGTTCCACACGACCAATGGCGCTCAACGGGGCGTTAATCCAGTTCAGATCCGCCGCGTGGATAGCGCGCAAGATTTCATCTGATGGAGACACGACCGTTCGCACAAACTCCGCCTGATTCGCAAGCAGTGCGATGCGGACCGCGAAAGCTTCGTCGTTCTCCTCGTTGGCGCGACTGATTTCAAGGCGGGTTCCGCAAATCTCCGCCGCCAGTTTTGCGATGGCTTCCGCGCGCTCATCCACCTCCGGCAGGCGCAGGATCACGCCGCGACAGGGACGGTAGCGGAACACATTGCCCTCGCACTTAAGGCCCGAGGGATCGTGCTCGATGCCGAAATGCGTTTCCCATGCGTCACGGAAATCCGTGCGGGCCGCATCAAGCGTCTTTGTCGCTGAATCCTCGAGGTGACGGAAAAGATTCACATAGTTGGGGCCGCCGGCCTTGGATCCGGGGCCGATGCTCGAACGCTTCCATCCGCCGAACGGCTGACGCTGCACGATGGCGCCGGTGATCGGGCGGTTGATGTAAAGATTCCCGGCCTGCACGGTTTCCCGCCAGCGGGCGATCTCGCGCTCGTCGAGCGAATGGATGCCTGCGGTTAGTCCATAGGTGACCTCATTTTGTATCGCCATCGCCTCATCGAGGTTTTCCGCACGCATCAATCCGAGCACCGGACCGAAGCACTCCGTCTGGTGAAACCAGGATCCGCGCTTCACGCCGGTGCGGATGCCTGGCGACCACAGGCACGGGTCATCGTTATTCCGCTTCGGTTCCAGCAACCATGCCTCACCTGAATCCAAGGTGGTGAGTGCGCGGCGCAGGGCGTCGCCCGGTTCGCGAATCAGCGGAACCACCATACTGGCCGGATCGGTCGCAGGGCCGACGCGCAGGCTGGCGGCAGCATCGCGAAGTTGGCGGTGAAAATTTGGGTCGTCATACACCTCGGCTTCCAGAATCACGAGGCTGGCGGCCGAGCATTTCTGCCCGCTGTGGCCGAATGCCGAGCGCACGATGTCCTTGATCGCCAGATCACGGTCGGCGAGCGCGCTGACCACGATCGAGTTCTTGCCGCTGGTTTCCGCGTAAAGTGTCAGCGACGGCCGCCAACTCTGGAACATCCGCGCCGTTTCATAACCACCCGTTAGAACGACCGCATTCACTTGGGGATCGCAGATCAACGCGCGACCCACCTCACCATCATCGCACGGGAAGAATTGCAGCACATCGCGCGGCACACCCGCCTCCCACAGTTGTTGCACGAGCCACCACGCGACCTCGACCACTTCCGGCGCGGGTTTGAAGATGACCGCGTTGCCCGCCATCAGTGCGGCGAGAACGCCGCCGCAGGGAATCGCGAACGGGAAATTCCACGGCGGTGTCACCGCCACGATGCCCAGGGCCTTCGCCTTGGTGCCTTGTGGGGCGGTTTGCAGCGCGTAGTAGTGGGCGAAATCGATTGCCTCGGAAATCTCCGCGTCGCTTTCCCAGACCGCCTTCTTCGCGTGGACACGCAGACAAGCGATGGATTCATCCCGACGTGCGGCCATCACTTCGGCGCAGCGCCGCAGGATTTCCGCGCGCGTTTCATCACCCAGCGTTTCCCATGCCCCTTGCGCAGTGCGGGCGCGTTCGAGCACTTCGTTCAAGTCGCCGACTGCGGGCGGCGGCGATGGTTGCCAGTTCTCAATCGCTTTTGCGACCGCACCCCGGCGAGTCGCCTGGGTCCAATCGCTGTCCGGCTCGTTGTGGAACACAACGCCCAATGCCGCAGGCAATGACGCGCGGTGTGATTGCGCTCCGACGTCGTTGCGATTCGCCCATGCGGCGAGGAACAGTTTCCGCTGCTTTTCCCATGTCTCTCCGCCGGGTGTTAGACCGAAGAGGTCATGGAGGAAATTCTGTGGCGATGTGTTTTCATCAAGACGGCGGATCAGATAGGCGAGCGCGCTGGCGAAGTCATCGCGTTTGACGATCGGCGCGTAGAGCAGCACGCCTCCCGCGGCCTGCTCCACGGCGCGGGCCTGATGGTTTGCCATGCCTTCGAGCATCTCGATCTCGACACAAGCCGCGACTCCGTTCCGATCGCGAAGCTCGAGAGCCAGTGCGATGTCGAATAGATTGTGACTGCCAACACCGACACGCACGACGCGGGCGTTTTCCGGCTGGCATGCGAATTCCAACATCCGCTTGAAGTTCGCATCGGTATCGGCCTTCGAAGTGTATGGTGCGACATTCCAGTCATGCAGCTCGGCCTCTACGGTTTCCATCGCATGATTCGCACCCTTCACCAGCCGCAACTTGATCGGCGCGCCGCCTGCGGCAACACGGGCACGAGCCCATTCCGTCAACCGCTGCTGGGCACCCCATGAGTCCGGCAGATAGGCTTGGAGCACCACCCCCGCGTGCACGGAGCGGAACTCCGGTTCATCCAACACGGTGCGCAACGCCGCAAGTGTCAGTTCAAGATCGCGATACTCCTCCATATCGAGGTTCACGAGCTTGTGACCGGGCATGGCAGCGCGGTAGAGGCGGCGCAAGCGCTCGCAGATGAGCCGCAGGGTTTCATCCCATGCCAGGAGGTTGATCTGGCTGAAGATCGCGGAAATTTTGACCGAGATGTAATCCACATCAGGCCGTGCAAGCAGTGCGAGAATGGAGTCGAGTCGACGCGCGGCCTCCTCTTCACCGAGGATGGCTTCGCCGAGTTGATTGAGGTTCACGCGAGCGCCGGACTTGCGCCGGTCATTCAGGTATCGCGACAGTTCGCGATCTTCCGCAGGCAGGATGACTCCCTCGCTTTCGCTGCGGAGCCGATGCCGCATCGCGCACAACACAGTGGCGGGCATGATGGCCGAAGCCATACCACCTACATACAACGCGAGCCGGTCGATTTCCGAGAAACCGGTCGAAACGCTGAAATCACTCAACGTGTTTCGCAATCCGCCGGCAGCGCGCACGGGACGTTTGCTGCGGAAGAGCCGATCGGTAAGAACCATGCTCAGCGTTTTCGCCGACGGGTCCTGAATCAACCGCGCGATGCGGGAGAAACGTTTGGCCTCCGGACGGGTCAGGGTTTTGAGCGAGGCTTCCAGCAACGCGGCGGCGCGTGCGACGGCTTCTTCTGCGATGTCGGTCATGTGGCGGCATACTGACTCGTTGCGGGTCGTCCGTCTTTATGGTTCCCTGCACGGGTGTCGCCGAAAAAACACAAAATCGAAATTTTTCCGGAGGTGACGAATCTTTACGCCGTGGTGCCGGGTCTGAGCGTGCTTGAGCGGATGTATGATGGCGTGGATGGAGCGGTTTTCTGCATCAAGAACCGTGCGGGCCGCTACCTTGCGGTGAATGATGCTTTCCTGCGCCGCGCTCGCGTGGCTGACCGTGGGCAGCTCATCGGCCGGACGGCCCGTGAGGTGTTTCCTGCATTGCTGGCGGCTGGTTACGAGGAGCAGGACGACAAGGTCTTCCGCACCGGTCAGGAAATCCGCGACCAACTTGAAATGGTGACCAACCCCGACGGTTCGTTCGGCTGGTATCTCGCCCGCAAGATTCCCGTGCGGGATGCGTCCGGCCGGATCGTCGCTGTGGCGGGTGTTTCGCGTGACCTGCACACGGCGGGGAATCATCCGCGAATTTCGCGGTTGGCAAAGTCACTCGAGCATCTCCGCGAAAACTTCTCATCACCCGTGTCGATAGCGGAGCTGGCGAAAAGTGCGGGGATGTCATTGAGCGGCTTCCTGCGGTTGACGCAGTCGGTGCTCGGGGTCTCGCCGCGCAGTCTGCTCACACGGTTGCGCGTGGAGGAGGCCGCCCGACAACTGGCGGAAACGGAACTTCCGCTGAGCCGGATCGCACTCGATTGCGGTTTCTGTGACCAACCGACCTTCTGCCGACAGTTCAAGTCTGTAACCGGCACGACACCGATGGCCTACCGTCGATTAAAGTCCTTGGCGAAAGGGGATTTGGCAAAATCAAACCTGCGGCGCCCCATCGGCCACCGATGATTCGGCATGCCGACGATGATCGCGTCAAACTCGATTACCCGCTGACTGCGAACGAGACCCGCGACGCACAGGGAGTATACACTAGGGAAAATTCCAGCATATTATGACCACAGATTAGTCAGATTGCGGATTTGAAAAAGACTCCATTCGCTTCAGCTTCATACGGGATTATCCCATTACGAACGCGCTACCCACTTTCATACACATCAACCCTTTTTCATGGGGTTTTAGAAACCGGAGCATGCTCACTTTCAATCACTTAGAGAGAAAGTACGAGGACTGGGACTCGAACCCAGGACCAATTGGTTAAAAGCCAACTGCTCTACCAACTGAGCTATCCTCGCGTTGATGCTCCGGCAAGCCGGGCGGGACGAATAGGCGGCTGGCGAAACCGATGCAAGCGGATATTTGGTTTTTTTGGATTTCCATCCAAGACTTGCCGACAGGTTCGAGGGATTTCGCAATGCATGTGCGGAATCCCTCGTTGGCCAATCAGGCTTGCGCCAGATTGGCTCCCAACGGCTTGGGTGTTGGCTTTTCCTTCTTGCTGAGGGCACGGCGCATCTTGGTGAGCGCTGAATTTTGAAGCTGACGGATGCGTTCACGGGTCACTCCGAATTCGCGGCCGACTTCCTCCAAGGTCAGGGCCTTGCGTCCACCGAGGCCGAAGCGTTCGTCGATGATCTTGCGCTCGCGTTCGTCGAGAACGGCAAGCAAACCATCGAGTTCACCGTGGAGATTCTTGTCCGAAAGCATATCCAGCGGATTTTCCGCGCGCTCGTCGCTGATGACTTCGCCGTATTCCGTGGCTTCGCCTTCATTGATGGGAGCGTCCAGCGAGGTTGGCCGATGCGATGCTTGGCGCAACATCGCGAGTTTGCGGCGCGGAACGCCGATTTCATCGGCGAGTTCCTCGTCGGTCGGTTCGCGGCCCATGACCTCGGTGAGCATGGCGGCAATCCGGCACATTTTGGCGATTTTGTCCACCATGTGGACGGGCAGGCGGATGGTCTTCGATTGGTTGGCCAGCGCACGCTTGATGGATTGTTTGATCCACCAAGCGGCGTAGGTGGAAAGTTTGCCACCTTTTTCGGGATCGAAGCGTTCGACGGCTTTCATCAGGCCGATGTTGCCTTCGGAAATCAGGTCGGTCACGGGCATGCCGTAATTCGAGTAGTCTTGGGCGATTTTCACGACCAGACGCAGATTCGCGCGAATCATGTGGGAGCGAGCTTCCGGGTCGCCATTCTTGATGCGCTCCGCGAGAGCCACTTCC
>CAYRLT010000296.1:0-4109 GCA_964425095.1 uncultured Luteolibacter sp. | reverse complement strand
GGCCGCGACAATAATTGTGGCGTGTTTCACTGGCTGGCTGTGCCAAATCATTTTCCGCCCGGATCAAGATGTCTGAATTTGCGGTTTTCAGTCGGGATTTTTCCGGTCTATGCTCCGGGCATGCGCACTGCGGTTTATGCTGGCTCCTTCGATCCTCCCACCAAAGGTCACATCTGGATGATCGAGCAAGGTCTGGCAATGTTCGACAAATTGATCGTGGCGATCGGTGATAATCCCTCAAAACGCTATTCATTCACTGTCGAGGAGCGCCTTGATTTGTTGCGGAAATCCACGGTGCCCAGTGAAAACCTCGTCATCGCCCATTTCGACAATCGCTATCTGGTGGATTACGCGCGGAAAAAGGGTGCAAAATACGTGTTGCGCGGCATTCGATCGCCGCATGATTACGAATATGAGCGGGTGATGCGCCACATCAATGCGGACATGGCGCCGGAGATCACCACCGTGTTTCTGATGCCGCCGCGCGACATCGCCGAGGTTTCCTCCAATATGATCAAAAGCCTGATCGGCCCCAAAGGCTGGGAAGACACGGTGCGCCGCTACTTGCCGGAGCCCGTGTTCCAATTGATCGCCGGAAAAGGAGTCGATGGCAAATCGAGGGATTTGAAGATCACGCAGTAGTATCAACTCTAGATTCGACTTTTAGACCCATACCTCAGCTCACTCGAATTTCGTGCGGATTTTGATGTTTCTAAAGAATACCAGGTTGCCGTGATCTTGAAGGAGAATGTGACCTTCGGCTAACTCACCGAAAGCCGCCCATTTCTTGTATTTGCTCCTCGCCACCTCGTCGCGCCATGCTTGGGAACCTCGCTCAAACTCGACAGTTTTCTCGCCGTTGAGCCAGAATGTGACGTGTTTGCCACGGGAAAGAATCCGGGCATGATTCCAATCGCCGACGGGATTTACTTTTTTATCCTGTGGCGCGGTGATCATGTCGTAAAGTGAGCCGATCGTGCGGTTGCCATCGCGTCCGAGCTTGGCATCCGGGTGTTTGGCGTCGTCGAGGATTTGAAACTCGGGGCCGATGGATGAGCCGGCACCCTTATTGATTTCTGTATCAACGAACAACTTGATGCCGCTATTCGCGCCGGGAGTGATTTTAAAGTCCACTTGAAGCTCGAAATCCGAGAATTTTTCGCGCGTGACGATGTCACCGGCCGCTGCCGCTTCGCCACCGCCGGCTTCATTGATGATCAGCATACTATCCTTCACCTCCCAGCCGCCCTTCGGAAATTCCTGTGAGCGCGCGCTGCGCCAGCCATCGGTGGTCTTGCCATCCCACAGCAAACGCCAACCCGCTGCTTTCTCCATCGCGCTGATCGTGTTAGGGGCGCTCAATGCTTCAGCCGCAGTGGCCGCACTGGCCGTGATTTCCTGAATCCGCAGATTCCGCCAGCGCACTTGGGTGCCATCCTTGGATTGATCCTTACCAATGCCATGGACCTGGAGCCCGATGAAACCAGCAGCAGTCCGCGAATCCTTGATGTCCGCGCAGGGCGTGCCGTTGAGGGTCGTCTTGAGTGAATCACCGATGGCCTCGACCCGGACTTTGTTCCAATCACCTTGTTTAAAAATCTTGCGCCCTTGATCGCTGAAGGTTTTCGCGTCGCCACCGGCCGCACCCGGATAGAGCCAACCTCTGACAGCTTCCTCGTAGATGCCGGCACTCCACCAGCGGTCCTTGCCTGGCTCGGGATCAATCTCGATTTGATAGCCATGCACCCGGTTTGCAGGAATTTTAATTTTTTTGCCCGGCAAATCGATTTCCTTCGCCTCAGGAAAACTCTGACTGCGAATTTGCACGCCTGAGTTCAACTTGGGGTCCACCTTGAATTCGTATTCCAGAATGAAATCCGAGTAATCGCGAGGCGTGCAGAGAAAGGTGTTTTCGGTATTCAGCGTCGAAGTTCCGACGATGCTGTCACCCTCGACCGCGTAGCTGGCCTTGCCCCCGCGCTTGACCCAGCCATCGAGATCCTTGCCGTTGAACAAATCGGCCCACCCGTCGGCGGCCATGGCAGTCCCGCAAGCAGCGGCCGTAAAAATCAATGTGCGTAAATGCTTCATAAGTTTGAATGAATTCCGTGAAATCCTATGAATTCGGCACGGCCTTTCTAGAAGAAAAAAACAAATCACACCACGAGCAGTGAGTTTCAGTGGATATTCACCGTTTCAGAGCTCCGCCAACTCCGCCCGGCTGATGGAAAACGCCGCCAGGTCCTCCACCTCAGCCACCGAGGTCACATGGCAAAGCCGTTGCCGCAGTTCCTTCGCGCCGGGAAATCCTTTGCAATAAGCCATCAAGCGCGAACGCATCGCCGTGAGAGTTTGTTTTTCGGTGCCGTAGCGATTGCTTCCGACGGCCAAGCGACAATGACGGATCACGAGCTCCCAACGCTCTTCCAGATCGATGCCGGGGGATTCCTTGCCGGTTTCCAGAAAATGTTTTGCCTCGCGGAAAACCCATGGATTTTGCATCGCAGCCCGACCGATCATCACGCCAGAAACGGCGGTTTCACGCTTCCGGCGCATGACATCCGCGCCGCAAGTGATGTCGCCATTGCCAATCACCGGAATGGAAACCGCGCGTGCCACAGCATCGATCACCTCCCAATCCGCCTCGCCGCCATAGCCTTGCGAGCGAGTTCGCCCGTGCACGGCGATGGCGCTCATGCCGATATCTTCGAGGATTTTCGCCACTTCCACCGCGTTCACCGTCGTCTCGTCCCATCCGATGCGGATTTTGGCGGTCACCGGCACCAGATCGCCGACCGCCCGAGCCACTCCTCCGGCCACGGCGGTTAGAAGCGGGCAATCCTTCAACAATGAAGAGCCCCCATTTTTTGCGACCACCTTGTTCACCGGGCAACCAAAATTGATATCGATGAAGTCCGGGCGTTTCCAATCGATGATCTTTTTGGCGGCGTCGCCCATCCGCGCGCCATCCCCACCGAACAACTGCACCCCGACGGGGCGCTGGCCTTCGGTGAATTCGGTGTATTTCCGCGTTCGCTCGTCCGCCTGCATGATGCCCTCGGCGGACACAAATTCGGTCACCATCACATCCGCCCCGAGCTCCTTGCAGATTTCACGGAAAATCACGTCCGTCACTCCCGCCATCGGCGCGAGATACAGGGGAAAACGGTCATTGGCGAACCACGGAAGCACGCGCCACTTTAAAGACAGGCCATGCCGTGCGTCCACTTCAGAATACCCGATTCAACTCACATGCCCGGAAGCTGGACCACTTTGGAATACTGGTGAGAATTCTTGGCGAGCCATTCGTCAAAGTCAGGTTTCCCCAGCTTGACGGGCAATTGCGTGATACCGGAATCGGAAAGCACGCTCACAGAAATCCCCACAGCGGTGATTTTCCCGGCCTTCAGATTGTCTGTTGCAGGGTCTTTTACGGGAATGGTTTCGATACCTGTTCCTTTGATCTTGAACTCCTCGACATCCTTGGTAGTTCCTGGAGGACGGGTGATGTTTACAATTCGGTTCTCGACCACTCCTAGAACACTCGTCACCTCCACATGAAAGGATACCGTGAACTGATATATGTTCTCACACACGAAATTCTCCTGCTCGGATAGCCTGTCTCCTAAAGCGGTACTGGCCAGGAACTTTGAACCGATATCCGCTTGACCGAGTAAGGCGTCAAAGGTTTCCTTCGGGTCCACTAGCAAACGATTCAAAACGAAGGTTTTGAATTTATCATCAGTTCCCCCATCAATTGGATCTTTCCAAATCAGCTTGTAGCCAACGCATGACACATCACCGCCAAGGTCCTTCGCGGTGCCTATCTCTCCATTATAGCGATCAGTCGCAGCTGTAAAGAAGACCAAATCCGCGGCATTTGAACTTCCGTCTTCTACCTTTGAAATCGCGGAGAGCCACTCATAAGTATTGCCGCTGCGGGTGACGAGACCCTCGAAATCGCGGGCCATGGTGTCCACCATCGCCTTGGCTTGGCGGGCTGCGCGGAGTTCCGAGCGACTGCGGTTCCATGTATCCATGGCCATGGATGTGACGGAAACCAATACTGTCACAATGATCAATGTGATGGCCATGGACACCAACAGTTC
>CAYRLT010000295.1:0-2287 GCA_964425095.1 uncultured Luteolibacter sp. | reverse complement strand
CGGACCTCAAGCCGCACGAACGCGACAGTTTCAAAGCGGCGGAGACCCTGTTGGAAAACCCGGGATTCCACTTTACGCCGCCGTTGAAGATTACGTCCGCGCCCGCACTTTGGCGGGGAGTGAATCGCTGTCGGTGATGGCGACGGAATATGGGAAGATGTTCGGCAAGATCGTTCGCCGCGCCACAGTGCCCGAGGTGGTGGCCGAACTGCTCAAGATCTGGGAACAAGATGGCGTAAGCTCCGATTATCTCGGCCAACTGCGCACCACGCTGAATCGCTTTGCGGCCAAGTTCCCCGGACCTATTCTCGAAGTGACCGGCCCCGACGTGGACGCCTGGTTGCGGTCGTTGGACATTGTGGCTGTCACACGCAATTCGATGCTCCGGTGCATTAAGGTGCTCTTTTCCTTCGCCAAGGCCTAGAACTACCTGCCGGACGAGAAGAATACCGCTGTTGAGCAGATCCAGCAGGTGCGAGTGAAATCCGAAGACACGACGATCTTCTCACCCGAGGAGATGGCGAAGTTGCTGCACAATGCTTCGCCCGATCTAGTGCCGATTAGGGCCATCGGAGCCTTTGGCGGGATCCGCATGGCTGAACTGGAACGCCTCGACTGGAAAGCCGTGGATCTGGATCGGAGGTTCATTGAGGTGCGTGCCGGCCAAGCAAAGACCGCCTCACGCCGAGTCATCTCCATCACTGACTCGCCCTCCGGAACTTTCAAGCGGAGACTCAGGTCGGGCGCCGCCGCGCGATCCGCTCGGAAGTAGATCGAGAAAACGCTCTTTTCATTTTGCCAGGGCTTGATTCCGGACTTTTCCACCTGATCCGGAGATCCATCGGCTTAAAATGTTAGATAGGCATTTTCCCCGAGAGGCACCACCCACTTATTGATTTCAGCGGTTGCAGCGAGTCCCGCAGTGCTGGTTCACACCATTGCTAGACCGCCGATGGTATGGATAAATTTGCGATGAAAGGTGAATTCTGGAATCATAGCCTGATGCAAATTTGAATTGGTCAGAGGCAATCTATCAGCTGGTGGTTTTGAAAAACTCCAGAGTGCGGGCTAAGCCCTCTTCCAGGCTGTGGCGCGGGATCCATCCTGCGGCCCGGAGCTTGTCCGCGCTGGCGCGGGAATGCCTGACATCTCCGGCGCGTTCGGCGGTATGAATGACCTTCGATACTGATTCGGCGGCTTTGATCAGTCCGTCCGCGAGGTCGTTGATGGTGATCTGGCCACCGTAGCCTGCATTGAAAACCCCGGTAACTCCGGGCGTTTCAACCGCGAAGGAGAGCGCTCCGGCGATGTCTTTGACGTAAATGAAATCCCGTGTCTGCCCGCCATCACCGAAAACGGTGATATCCTCGCCGCGCACGGCTTTTTGGATGAAAATCGGTATGGCGGCGGCGTAAGCGCCCTTGGGATCCTGCCGAGGACCAAAAACGTTGAAGAAACGGATGGCCGCTGTTTCAAGCCTGCCTTCGTTCTGGAACATTCCGAGGTAGTATTCGCCGTCGAGCTTGGTAATCGCATACGGGCTCTTTGGCTCGGGAAGCATGGTTTCGAGCTTTGGCACCGTCGGGTTGTCGCCGTAGACCGCAGCGGAAGAAGCGAAAACGAGCTTCTTCACGCCTGTGGTCGCTGCTTCTTCCAGCACGTTGAGCAGACCGTGAACATTGATGTCCACGCATTCGCCGGGTTTGGCCATCGACTCCGGCACGCTAACGAGCGCCGCGAGGTGGAAGACGTAATCAACGCCCTCAACGGCCTTTCTCACGATCTCGCGGTCGGTGATTGAGCCCTCGATAAAGGTGTGCCGAAGCCCGTCCAAATTGTGGCGGTAGCCAGTGCGGAGATTATCGAGCACGCGGATTTCCTCCGCCCGATCTTGATAGAGCTCGACGATGTGGGAGCCGATGAAGCCAGATCCGCCGGTGATGAGAATTTTCATAAAGTTAAATGATTGTGTGAAAGTTCAACCGGCATGGGAAGTCACCAATTTCTCCATTTCCGGAAGCCGTTTTTCAATCGCGGCCACAAAGGCGAACTGGTTGCGGCAACGGTCGAGATTGTGGTCAGGATGCTTGATTTTGAAATAAACGTCGCCTTGGAAGTAGTCGGTTAAAAAACGAATACGTAACTAGTCAGGTGCGAAATCCAGTGGCTGGCCAGCGAATGCGGATTTGATGGAGTCCATCAGGTTGAGGCCGTGCTTGCGGGTGGTGGAGAGGTAGCTGCGGATCGCGCAAAACATCCGGGCTCCGCGCTCGCTGCGGAAACATCC
>CAYRLT010000294.1:0-1802 GCA_964425095.1 uncultured Luteolibacter sp. | reverse complement strand
CTGCGAAGCCTCGACGAGCAGCTTGAGGCAACCATGCGCGAGATGGGTGTCACTTTCGACATCCACCGCGACCGCCCATGGGGAGCCCGAGCCTGGTTCTGCGACCTCCTGCCCCAGATTTTTACTCCCGCCGAGTGGGGTCCACTGGAAGCCGGAGTGCGCCAGCGTCTGCAGGCTTTCGAGCATTTCCTCAAGGATATCTACGGCCCCAAGCAAATCCTGCACGACGGCGTGTTGCCGGTTTCCCTGGTTCTGGGCAGCGAGTTTTTCCAGCGCCCGGCAGCCGGCCTCCCGTTGCCGGGGGATGCATTTCTGCACTTGAGCGGTGTCGCGGTTTGCCGCCTGCCGGATGGAACGCTCGCCGTGAAGCACCATTATTTCAGCCACGCTTCCGGCATGTCCTACATGATCCAGAACCGTCGCGCCCTCACGCGGGTCATCCCCCAATCCTTCCACGACACCGGCATCCACTCGATTTCCGATGTTCCCACCGGCATTCTGGAAATGCTGCGGTCGCAGTCTTCCCAGCCGGATCCCATGGTCGTGCTGTTGACTCCCGGCCCGCTCAGTCCGGCCTATTCGGAGCATAGTTTTCTTGGCCGCCGTATGGGCATCCCGCTTGTGCAAGGCGGGGATCTCCTGGTGCTCAATGACGAGGTCTATCTGAAAACAGTCTCCGGCTTGAGCAAGGTGGATGTCATCTACTCGCGCCTCACCGACCGGTGGCTCGACCCCATGGTTTTCCGTCGCGATTCCATGCTCGGCGTTCCCGGGCTCATCCACTGCATCCGCAAAAAAAGTGTGGCCGTCGTCAATGCCATCGGCTCCCAGCTTTCGGATGATCGCGCCCTACTCCCATTCTCTTCGCAAATCATCCGCTACTATCTCGGCGAGGCACCTCTTCTACCTACGCTTCCGACCTATTGGCTGGGTGAGCACGACCAACGCGAACTCGTGCTTGCGGACATCGAGAAATTCACAATCCGAGGGCTCTACGGCGAACGCATCTACCTTGGCGGCGACGGCCATCTCCCGTCGCAGGAAAAAATCGACGCCGTTCGCGCGGAAATCCTCGGCGATCCCGCACGCTATGTGGCGCAACCGCAGGCGTGTGATGCTCAGACCATTTCCTTTCAGGATGGTGAGCGCCGGAAAAGCCGTCAGGACCACATTCTTTTCGCTCTTCGCAAAAGCGGCGGGGATATCGAAGTCTTCACCGGTGCGCTCACGCGCGTCTCGACGAAAGATTCGGAATTCACATCCTCCGAACTTGGCGGCGGCAGTAAAGACACTTGGGTTCAAGTGGGCGTGGATAAAAAATCCGACGAATGGGATCCCTCGCGGCAAGTGGACTCGAAAATTCCGCTCCATGGCGTGACCAGCCGCGTGGCAGAGACCTACTACTGGCTCGGCCGCTATCTGGAGCGCGCCTACGACCTGGCCGGAATGGTAAGCGTCATCGAGTCCCTCGAGCTGGAGGAGCTGAATCCCACCGAGCGAATGAACTATCGTCCCGTCTGGAACCGCATCCTCCCGATGCTGGAAGGGTCGGGCTCCGCGTCCCGCCGCACGATTTCAAGCCCAGAGGGCCGCTACCGCCTCACCTTCGATCCCGCTGAGCCCGGCTCGGTCATCAGCACGATCCACCGTGCGTTCAGCAACGCCGAGTCGGTGCTAGAAACCTTAAGCCTCGATGCCTGGGGTGTGATGAGCGGACTCCGCGCGCGCTTTGATGCGGTAAAATTCCACCCCGATGCTCCCACCGAGACGCTGGCAAACGCGAGTCGCGAGTTCTGCTTGTT
>CAYRLT010000293.1:0-1769 GCA_964425095.1 uncultured Luteolibacter sp. | reverse complement strand
GAAGAGGCACGAGATCGCGATGAGAACGGCGAGGGATGTGGGTGTTTTCATGGTTTCGTTATCGGTTCACGGAGCGTAAGTCTGGAAAACGTCCTTAGCCCACGCTTCGTGAGCCTGCTCGAGCCTGCGGACGATCTCGGGATGGGCGGCGGTATGATTGACACTCTCCGGCGGATTGTCGGTTAGATTAACCAGCATCGTTTCAGGCAGTTTGGCCCGGCCCAAGCCGCCGCTGCCGTTGCGTATCAGCTTCCAATCCCCCTCGGCGACCGCCCAACTCTTGTCCCACTGCCAAAAAAGACGCTTGTGCAACGCGGCCGCCCGGGCATCGGCCAGCAGGGGGCGAACGCTGCGGCCATCCAGGACCACGCCAGCCGGCGCTTTGACTCCGCACAATTCCAGAATGGTGGGAAACCAGTCCTGGATGGTGACCGCCTGGTCGCGCACTTCGCCACGAGGCACTCCGGCAGGAAAACTCAGAATCGCAGGCACGCGGATGCCTCCCTCGAGAAAGCTCCCCTTCGCACCAAGAAAGCGGCCGGCACTGCCGCCGCCCAGCGCGCCGTATTCGTATCCACGCGGCAGCCCGGAGAGATGCTTGTCGCCTCGGATGCGATAGCGTTCGTCGGAAAAGCCGTTGTCGCTGGTGAACAAGACGATGGTGTTTTCCCGCAGTTTGAGCTGGTCCAAGCGGGCGAGCAACCGGCCCAGGTAATCGTCGCAGGTCGAGATGCATCGCGCATACGCCTGTCGCGCGGGGGGCAGGTCGGCGTAGGCAGTCTGATAACGACTCGACGCCTCTTCCGGGTAATGCGGGAGGTTCAACGAGAAGAACAGGAAGAACGGCTTGTCCTGATTCCGTTCGATGAACGACAGCGCACGGTCACATATCAGGTCAGGGAAGTATGCCCCGCGATCAAAGACCTCCTTCTCTCCGTCGTACAGGTCGTGATAACCCTGCCCGTGCAGGAAATAATGGTTGGTGTTCTCGATGAACCCGTTGGCGATGCCGAAGAACTCGTCGAATCCCTGGCGCGTCGGCAAGTGGTCGGGATGTGCGCCCAGGTGCCATTTGCCGAACAGCGCGGTGCGATAGCCGGCCGCCTTGAGAACCTCCGCCAGCGTGGCCTCTTCCCTTGCCAGATTGCGTCCGGGTTTGTCGGACATCCGGCTTTGCGTCCAGAGGTTGATATTCGATCGCTGGGGATGCCGTCCGGTGAGCAATGCGGCGCGCGCCGGGCAGCACACCGTATGGGCATAGGCGCGGGTGAAGCGCACGCCATCCCCGGCCAGGCGATCCATGGCGGGCGTTTTCAAATCCTCCGATCCATAGCAGCGGACGTCCGCCCAACCTTGATCGTCTGTAAGAAAAACCAAGACGTTGGGAGGGGCCGCCCATAGCGAGGCCATCCCGAAGCAGAGGCTCGCCAACATGGTGAAAACGGATCTCACCGTCGGATTCGACAAACAAGGCAAGCTCCGATGTGAGGCGGCACACGGAAAACAGGCAGAGGGCTTCATTCGGTTCGGGATGCTGGATGACATGAAGTTGTCGGACTGGGGTAAGGCTACGATGAAACAGACGTGGCACCAGCCGCATTTTTTCGGATTTGTGTCGGTTTTTTCGCTCGCCCTGCGCATGTAGGATTGTATGTAACTATTCAGGTCTTTAAGAAAGCTTAAGTAATTTCCTGCGTATTGATGACGACCAAATGTTGAGCGACCGTACCAAAGCCCTGCGTCCTGCAGTCCAAGCCGCCTTCGATGCG
>CAYRLT010000292.1:0-1767 GCA_964425095.1 uncultured Luteolibacter sp. | reverse complement strand
CAGCAGGAAATCTCCGACCGCATCCACAAGCCGCTCTCCACCGTCAAAGCCCGCATCCATCGTGGAATGGTGAGACTGCGCAAAATTGTCGGAACTGAAATCTAAAAACTCCATGACCATTCTTGGTATCGATATCGGAGGCACCGGCATCAAAGGCGCGCCGGTCAATGTCGCCACAGGGGAACTCCTCGCCGAGAGATTCCGCATTCCCACGCCCAAGCCCGCGTTACCAAATGCCGTGGCCGATGTCGTGGGCCAGATTGCGTCCCACTTTAAATACAAAGGCCCGACGGGAGTCACATTTCCGGGCATTGTGAAAAAAAACGTCATCTACTCCGCCACCAACGTGGACCACTCATGGCTGCAGGTCGATGCCGCCAAACTTTTTCACCGCCACCTCGGCGGTCCTGTCACAGTCGTCAACGACGCCGATGCCGCAGGCATTGCGGAAATGCACTTCGGCACGGGACAGGGTAAACGCGGCGTCGTCATCATGCTCACCTTCGGCACCGGCATTGGCTCAGCCATCTTCCACAACGGCGTCCTCGTTCCGAATGCCGAACTCGGCCACATCCAACTCCGTGGCAAGGATGCGGAAAAACGCTGCTCCGAGCGGGTTCGCGAGGAGAAGGAAATGTCCTACAAAAAATGGGCAAAAATCGTGAGTGAATACCTCGCCACTCTTGAAACGCTCTTCCCCCCCGAGCTTTTCATCATAGGCGGCGGCATCAGCAAAAAAGCCGATAAGTTCCTCCCCTACCTCACTGCAAAAACCGATGTCCTCATCCAGCCGGCGAAAATGCAGAACGATGCCGGCATTATCGGAGCGGCATTTCTGGCAAAGATTCCCTCTTGATCTTCCCCGGGCTTTCGTCGAGGATGCACCTCTCCCGTTTACGGGGTCTTAGCTCAGTTGGTAGAGCGCCTCAATGGCATTGAGGAGGTCAGGGGTTCGAATCCCCTAGGCTCCACCACCCTCCGGATTTCCACCAACTCGACTGCGTCAGATACGAATCATTTTGCATTCACAGCGCATCGATCCGCCTACGCAGGGCGTATTCTATGGAACTATGGAAAACCGGACCCGCATCGTCGAAGCCTACACCACACACCTCCGCGAGCACGTCACGCCACCGCATACCGTGCACGCCTTCTGCAAATCGCTCAGCCTCTCCGAGAGGGATTTTTTTCAAGAATTCGCATCCCTCGAGAGTGTCGAAAGCGCGATCTGGGGTGATTGGATTTCCGGACTGGCTGCCAAGGTTTCGAGCGGGGCCGAGTGGAAGGATTTTTCAGCGCGCCATCGCTATCTGACATTTCTTTTTGCCTTCACTGAATCCTCGCTGGACTGGCGCTCGCTCATGATTTCGCGCTTCAGCCAACTCGCACCCGTAGCCTCCCCGCCGTTTCTCAAAGCCTTCGAGGAACACTTCAAAACCTTCGCCTCGGACATCATCGACCACGGCCTCTCCACAGGCGAAATTGCATCCCGCGGACCACTGCAAGCCCTCTATCCGGCGGTCTTATACATCCACTTCCGGGCCGTGATCGCCTTCCTCCTTAAGGATGAAAGCAAACGCTTCGAGCGCACCGATGCGTTCATCGAAAAAACCGTCGCCTTTGCCTTCGATGTCATCCGCACTCAAGCGATCGACTCCGCATTCGATCTCGCCCGCTTCCTCGCGCCCTCGGCCTGGGGGAAAATATCTTGAGCACTCAGGAGAGTATCCGCAGCCATCGCCTCGACCGCATGGCCGCACTCGCAGG
>CAYRLT010000291.1:0-1501 GCA_964425095.1 uncultured Luteolibacter sp. | reverse complement strand
CCGGCACAGCAAAGTTCGACTTCGGATACTCGGGTTTTTCCTCAAGCGAAAGTGCCACACCGTCGCCGTCAAAATCAATCACGCCATACCGCTCTGGATATTCGACGCGACAACCGAAAATTGTCGCTCCCTCACTCCGCTCCGACACCGCCAGCAACAAATCCGCAAGCCCATCGCCATGAAACAGGTTGTCGCCAAGCACCAAGCACACCGGATCGCCATCAATGAATTCCTCACCAATCAAAAACGCCTGCGCCAAACCATCAGGCCGATCCTGCTCCGCGTAATAAATATCCAGCCCCCATTGCGAACCATCACCCAATAACCTCGCAAAAAGGCCGATATCCTCGGGGTTAACAATCACAAGAATGTCGCGAATCCCGGCAAGCATCAACGCCGCGAGAGGATAATAAATCATTGGCTTGTCATAAACCGGCACCAACTGCTTGCAGACGGAATGGGTAATCGGAAAAAGCCGACTGCCGGTCCCACCTGCCAGAATGATCCCTTTTCGAAGCGAGCGTTTCGCTTCCGGAAGGCCGATTCCGTTGGTGAGGATGTCCTGAATCATGCCTCCACACCCCGCAATCCCAGTCGCTGCCCTAGATATTTCCCGTGTTCAATTTCACCAACCCAATCCTCATGCTCGAGATACCATTGCATGGTCGCACGAAGGCCATCGTCAAATTTCGTCTTCGCACGCCATCCGAGTTCATTCTCAATGCGCGTTGGATCGATCGCATAGCGACGGTCATGGCCCGGACGATCCTCCACAAACCGAATGAGATCGTGGCTGATGGTCTTGCCACCGGTAGGAACCAACTCACGCGCGGCCTCAATGATTTCATGCACGACATCGAGGTTGCTTTTCTCGCACCTCCCGCCGATCAGGTAGTCCCGCCCAGGCACACCTTTGTAAAGCGCCAAGCACAATGCGCTGCAATGATCCGACACATGGATCCAATCACGCACATTGCCCCCATCGCCATACACCGGCAACTCTTCACCGCGCAGAACTTTCCGAATCATCAGTGGAATCAGTTTTTCCGGAAATTGGTACGGGCCATAGTTGTTAGAGCAATGGGTGGTAATCACTGGCAGGCCGAAGCTTTGGTGATAGGCACGCGCCATGTGATCCGCTGCAGCCTTGCTCGCACTGTAGGGGCTATTGGGCGCATAGGGTGAATTCTCACGAAACGGCGCATCGCCGGGTTCCAGTGATCCATAGACCTCGTCGGTCGAAACATTCAGGAAAATTCCCGATCCGCCATCCGCCATCGAACACATCCGTCCATCTCGCCTACCACTTTTCTCAAGATAACGGTGAAATGACTCAAGCAGACGCTGGGTGCCAAGCACATTGGTCGTGATGAAATCTGCCGCATCGTCAAGCGACCGATCGACATGCGACTCGGCCGCAAGATGCACCACCGCATCAATCCGATGCTCCCGTAACAACTTTCCCACCAGCTCGCTGTCTCCAATATCACCTTCCACGAAC
>CAYRLT010000290.1:0-1609 GCA_964425095.1 uncultured Luteolibacter sp. | reverse complement strand
TTCTTTAGCAAAGAGAGTGGGCACGGGTTATAGGATATAGGTCCAGTTTGCCACAATAGAAAAGGATTCGAGTTCGATAGTGTTGGAAGAGGCGAATACCGCGAGCCATTGACTTGAGGGCTTGGATTTTGGAGTTCAGGCCTTCGGTAACGGCGTTGGTGATGCGATGTCGAAACCAAGCCAAAATTCCATGAAGGTAGAGCTTGAAGGTTCTGGCCACGCGTTTGACGGGCACCAAGCGCGTCCGTATAGCCCACGCGTACCAGCGCCGGAACAGGGCGCGCCCCTGGATTTCATCCGGTTGTTTCCACAACTCCTGGAGCAGTTCTTTCAAAGCCCAGGCCCGGCCGGTTTTCTCGGCATGGTTGCACAACCGCTGCAGGCGTGTGCGGTCCCCTTCGCAGAGATGATGGGGATTAAACAGCCACAAGCTACGGGTTCCGTTCAGCGACTTATCCCCCTCTCGCAGCAGGTGTCGGTTCTCCTGCCGACGCACCAGATCGACGGCTCTAACCATCAACTCCATCAGATGATAGCGATCATACACTTGCTGAGCGTGTGGAACGGCTTCGGCGCTGGCCGCCATGAATGCCGACGACAAATCCATCGCCACCGCTTCAACCTTTCTCCGTTGTTCACTAGGGTACTGGGCCCACAGCTGGCGAGCGGCTGCCGTGTCCGATCCCTCCTGAACTTCCAAGACCCGGCCCTGGGAGATATCAACCATGATACTGATGTAGCTTTGCCTTCTGCGAAAACTCTTCTCATCCAACCCCACATACTGCACCGGGGTCGCCGGCCGGCGGGCCAGCCCTCGGGTTACGGCGCGGTTCATAATCGCTTGGGCCGACCGCCAATCCAATCCCAGCAGGTCTGCTGCCTGCTGGACTGTCCCACACGCTTGCAGAACTTTGATCGCAAAGGCTTCAAACATCAGGGTAAATCGCTGGTTGCGATCCGCCCACGTCACTTCGGCCGTGCTCACGCCATGCTCGGGGCAGTTCACTCGCGGCACTCGCGCGCACAGATACGTCTCAAATCCCATCGTATCCAGATGCCGCCAATGCCGTTCATTGCCCGCATCGTACCCAGGAGCTGGCCGCCCACAACGGCCACACCTCATTGCCACTCCCTCCTTAGCTGTCAGTCGGATCTCAACGCGCTTCCCGTTCACGTCCAGAACCACGTCTTGAACTTGCCAGGGGCTTTCCACCCCCAACAACAACTCGTAATGCCCTCGAATATCTTGCGTTTTCATGCCCATAGCCTACTGCTCTCTGTCAATTTTACCCACTCTTTTCGCAGAAGAACCTCCCGTGGAGGGGTGTCCCGATGCGTTCGCGCGATCGGGACGGGGTGGGTCATCCAATAATAGCGTTTAATCATTGCATCATCCCCGCACCTTTGCGCCATCACACAATCCCAGAATGAACCGGAAATATTAAGGAGGGACAGAAATGCTGGATAATGATGAAATGAAAATGATCCGGCAAAATTACCCATGAAGCGATTTCAAAATATGATATCACTTTTGCTTCGGCGATTGATTCTTGAAGAAATTGCGCTCCTTCGATTAGTATGGGTATCCTTAACCGCGTAACAGAAGTAA
>CAYRLT010000289.1:0-5478 GCA_964425095.1 uncultured Luteolibacter sp. | reverse complement strand
GGTCAAGCCCCACTGCCGCGCCGAGTCCCAGGCCTTCCGCCAATCCTGCCGTGTTGATATTCATCACCATATTGACCAATGCCTTCACCTTCGCGGCCTCCCCCACTCCGCCTACATATCTCAGCGAAGCCGAAATATCCTCCAACAACGGCCTCATCCGCTCATAAACCGCCGCCTGACCGCCCACGATTAAATAAAGCAGCCCCTGCCGTGCCTGTGGAATACTCGATGCCATGCACGCCGCAAGCGCGAATGCCCCGGCTTTTTCCGCTGCCTCGGCAACGAACTCATGGACCTCGGGCCCGACCGTGGCGCAATTGATGAACACTCGGCCCGCCGAACCTAACAATAATGATTTCTCTCCGGAAAAAATTTCGCGCATCGCACCCTCGTCTGTCACCACCGTGAAGATCACATCGCACGCCGCCGTCACCTCAGGCAAACTCTTGGCCGCGAGACAATTCAACTCCAACGCCAGCGAGGCCGCGATGGTTCCATGCGAATCATAGACCGCACCGATGGAATACCCCAAATCGGCCAATCTCCGCGCCATATTGGCCCCCATTCTCCCCGTCCCCACAAAACCGATCTTCATGTCCTTCATTCCGCGAGACTAACGCGGCTTTCAAAAACCGCGCAATAAGAAGTTTACCCATGAAATAGCGAGTGATTCCCGCAATCCGATCCTTGAATAAGCCCAAACCCGCGAAAAATCCGGCCAACAAAAGCCGATTCCAATCTTCGTGGCATTTTCTTTGTGCCAAATCACCGGGTTTCCCGTTATGTTCCCGCCGACTTCGGTCACCACACCACCCACAGAAAATTTCCCCACGAAATCATGAAGCCGCCTCCAATGGACAACACTATCACCTTCACCCGCCCACGTTTCAGTTTTTCACCTCGCTGGCTCATCATCGCCCCACTCATGGTCTTCGTGCTTATGGGCGTTTTTTCTTCGTTTTATACAGTCAGCCCTGAATCGGTCGCCGTCGTCCAGAGATTCGGAAAATACACTTTCACCGCAGAGCCGGGATTGCACTTCAAACTCCCCTACGGCATCGATACCGCCACCATTGTCCCCATCCGCCGTCAGCTCAAACTCGAGTTCGGCTTCGGAACCACCGGCTCCACCAACCCGAATCAAATCGGAACTCAACCCGACAAGGAACGAGACATGGTCACTGGCGACCTCAATGCCGCGAATGTCGAATGGATCGTGCAATACAGCATCAGCGATCCGCAACAGTATCTCTTCCGCGTACGCAATCCTGGCTCCACCCTGCGCGATTTGACGGAAAGCGTGATGTGCCAGGTCATCGGCGACCGCACCGTGGACGAAGTCCTCACCATCGGACGCACCGAGATCGAAGTCGAATCCTTGCGCCGCCTCACCGAAGTCCTGACTCACCTCAACATGGGGGTTTCCGCCGAACAAATCCAACTCATCAACGTCCATCCGCCCGGCCCGGTGCAGCGATCCTTCGATGAAGTGAACAAGGCCCAGCAAGATCGTGAAACCATGATCAACGAGGCCAATGGCGATTACAACCGCGTCATTCCGAAAGCCAAGGGCCTCGCCGAGCAGCGGATTTCCGGAGCCGAAGGCTTCGCCGTGCAGCGCGTCAACCAAGCCGAGGGCGACGTCGTCCGCTTCAAGGAATTGTTAGCCCAATACGACAAAGCCCCCGCCATCACCAAACAACGGCTCTATCTGGAAACCATGAACGAGGTGCTGCCGAAGCTCGGCCCCAAGATCATCCTCGATGAAGACGCCAAGCAGTTCCTTCCACTCATGAATCTCAACAAGTGATCCCCACCTATTTATTCCCATGAAAACATTGATCACTCTCATTTCCCTCATTGCCATCGCCATCCTTGTCGCCAGCAGCGCCTTTACCGTGGACGAGACCGAACAGGTCTTTATCACCGAGTTTGGAAAACCTGTCGGCACTCCAATCAATGCGGACCCCGAAAAAAACGAGGCCGGCCTGCATTTTAAAAAGCCCTTCATCCAACAGGTGAACCGCATCGAAAAGCGATTTCTCGAATGGGACGGCCCCGCCACCGAGATGCCCACACGCGACAAACTTTACATCACCGTGGATAACTTCGCCCGCTGGCGGATCTCCGATCCCAAAACCTACTTCGAAAAAATCCGCGACGAACGCAGCGCGCTCTCCCGCCTCAACGACATCATCGGCAGCGAAACCCGCAACGTCATCGCCGCACATGATCTCATCGAAGTCATTCGCAGCGAAAAAGACCGGAAACCCGAGCGCGATGAAGCGCTCTCCGCCGCCAATTCCAACCTCGGCGTCCTCCCTCCCATCCAATACGGACGCAGCGTCCTCAATGATCAAATCCTCAAGGCGTCCCAACCGAAGGTCCGGTCATGGGGCATCGAACTGCTCGATGTCCGCTTCAAGCGCATCAACTACAAGTCCGGCGTGATCGAGAAAATCTACGCCCGCATGTCATCCGAGCGCCTTCAGATCGCCGACCGTTTCCGCTCCGAAGGCGCGGGCGAGGCGGCGAAAATCATCGGCCGTAAGGAGCGCGACCTACTCTCCATCGAATCCGGAGCCTACCGCAAGGAACAGGAAATCAAGGGCCGCGCTGATGCCGAGGCCACCGGCATCTATGCCACGGCCTACAGCTCCAGCCCCACCGCTGCGGATTTCTATCAGTTCACCAAAACCTTGGAGACCTATCAGAAAACCCTCGGTAAGGACAGCACCGTCATCCTCACATCGGACAGCGATCTATTCCGCTTGTTCAAAAGCATCGGAAAACCCACGACACCTTGATCGCCTGACGGCTACCGATAAGTCCCTGGTTTTCCCTACTGCAGATTTGCCGCAAAAAATCACAAAATACGCAAAAACCCCGGCTATGTTATTTTTCGCGGTTTTTTGAGCCTCTTTGCGGCTGATCCAACGGAAATAGTCACCATTCGGAGCCAAGCCCGTATCGTCCGGCGAGTTCTAGCAAGTCCTCGCGCATCGGCCATTCATCGGGCCGCTCGCTGATGGCGTGGCGATTACTCGCACCTTTGAGCGTCATGCAACCGGTGTTGTCGCCGATCTGACGGATGGCTTCGACTTCCTCCGCTGTAAATCGCACATCCGGCATCGCTGCATATTCACGGATCTTGTCCTCAATCGGCCGGGCGCTTTCGCCAGCTTCCTGAATAAACGTGGGCACCACGCTCTCGACCGCCGGATGACTGAGATTCCAGATCGAGGCAAACTGCAACAACGTGAGCTTGTATTTTTCTGCCAGCGGCAACATGCGATTCGCTTTTTCCATGCCATGCTGGACCCATCCTTCCGGGCGATAAGTCCGGTGATCGCCGGGTTTGAACTCATGGCCGGGCAACGCGAGATCGCCATGAAAAACACCGCCATAATCCACAACCCGCGTCATCACTTTGACACCGTGTTTTTCACAGGCTGGCAATGTTAGCCCGACTGGCCACGGTTCGAGAGGATTCAGAATCAACATCGACCAATCGATGAACTCACCGAAACGCTCAAAGCAGCCGACGAGGTCGAGCGAAAACCCGTTAGCCGGGCCGGGTGCGATGCCGAGACGCGTGGTCAGGCCTTCATCCTTCGCGAGTTTCATCGCCTGCCAAAGCGGCTCGCTGGTGTAGCCAAGCTCATCCGGATTGTGGAGCATCAAAAGATCGAAGTGATCGCTGCCACAGCGTTCAAGCTCCTTGCTGGCGGCCATGCGGATAAAGTCGGCGTATTTTTCCGGCCCGCGGAGTTCGGGATCCGTGAAACGCGGATAGCCGCGGCTGCCTTGGCGCTGTCCTTCATAAAAATCATGGCCGATCATGCCGACAAGGCTGTAGCTGTCGCGATCAATCCCCTTGAGCGCGCGGCCCAGCAATTCATCAGCCTTGCCGTTGCCATAAACATCTGAGGTGACGAAGGTCCGGATGCCCGCTTGATAAGCGGTCTCAATGCAACCGATGAAGCGGTCCTCGCTGAGCGTTTCACCAAAATGCATAAAGCGTCCGCCGCTCCATGTGCCGTATGCCGTTGTTGTCGGTTCCATAATTGTCTCGCCGAATGACTAAACGCCGCATCCCGGCGGGTCAACCCCAACCCTTAAACCTAAACATTACGGGACTGAGACAAACTTGAAACTTGCCGCATCATTTTCAGCAGAGAGAATCCAGACGTGGAAATTCGTGTAGATGCCCCCGGCGAACGCCTTGACGCCTTCCTTGCAGCCCGTCTGCAGGACCTCTCGCGCTCGCGCATCCAGACGCTGATCCGCGACCAATTCATCATCGTCAACGGCCAACCCGCCAAACCCCGCGATTCCGTAAAAATCGGCGATCTGATCGCCATCGCGATTCCCGAAGCCGTGCCGCTCGATGCCGCCCCGCAAGACATCCCACTCGATATCCTGTTTGAAGACGACGATCTCGTCGTGCTCAACAAAGCCCCGGGCATGGTCGTTCATCCCGCACCCGGAAACCCGGACGGCACTCTCGTCAACGCCCTGCTCCATCATTGCCGCGGAAAACTTTCCGGCATCGGCGGCGTTGAGCGTCCAGGCATCGTCCACCGACTCGATAAAGACACGTCCGGTTGCCTCGTCGTCGCCAAATCGGACATAGCCCACCAATCGCTCGTCACCCAGTTTTCCGAACGCAGCACGATGGAGAAACTTTACCTCGCCGTCACTCAAGGCATCCCGAAACCGGAAAAGGAAACCGTCTTCACCCACATCGGCCGACACCCCGTAAACCGCCAAAAAATGGCGGTCGTCAATCCTCCTGGCGGCAAATCCGCGATCACCGATTACGAAACCCTCGCCACCGACGCCGCCACCATCACAGCACTCGTGCTCTGCCATCTCCACACCGGCCGCACCCACCAGATCCGCGTCCACATGCATCACAAAGGAACCCCACTCGTCGGCGATCCCATCTACGGCAAACCCAGCAAAACCTCCGAACTCACAGGCCGCCTGATGCTCCATGCCTGGCGCCTAGCCTTCGACCACCCGATCTCGGGTAAAAGGCACCAGTTTGAAGCTCCAATCCCGCTAGAATTCCATCACTGGACCTCGAAATACCCCCTACTCAAAAGCCGCGCGCTGTAAGCCAAAAAGACTCCACATAGGTGTATGACAATGGAGCCACCACACCTCTGTGATGCAATCGAAAGTGAGGCCGATCAGAAGCGCGAAGCACTTAAATAGCGGCGATCACTGGTCACCGCTACACATTCCTCCTCATTGCTTGATTTGCTCCCAGTCGATCTGATTTCCCGCATAGCCCGTTAGAAACTTACGCAACTTCTCATCCGCCTCGGCTTCGGTCACTTGCTTATCGGCGATCCATGGAATTTTACCATACCACATGGAAGCCGAGACATAAGCCCAGCGCTGGTCCATGCCGCGCACAAGGCGATCCTTCATATCAATCAGCGTGCGTTCAAGATGGTCATTGGTGAT
>CAYRLT010000288.1:0-6623 GCA_964425095.1 uncultured Luteolibacter sp. | reverse complement strand
CACTAGAGCCACTCAGCGGACACAGCGTTTCATACGCTGGGTGCGGGTCTGGATCTACAAACAGGCTCCCTGGGGTGACTCCATCGCCCGTCTGAAGAAAGTCTGGGGCGGGATCTATTCATAGTTTTCCACACCGATCGTGAGCGGGTCAACATGCACGACATCGGCCACGGCAAAAGCTATGGTGGCGTCGCGGCGGACGACGTGCGCAAGCTCTGCTGCCAGCATCACATGACACTGGTGGACCGCATTGTCACCCGCCTCAAGAGCGTGCCCGAAGGCACCGGCACGATGTTCGACAACACCATGCTGTTCTATTTCCCGGACGGTGGCGAAACGCATCACGCGCAAGGCACCGAGTTTCCCTTCGTCGTTCTCTCCGGCAGCAACGCCAGGCTCAACATCGCCCGCCAATACATCCGCCTGCCATACTGGGGCAAGGAAGGCCACAAGACGCTCGGCAACCTCTATACCACCCTGCTCAACGCCTACGGCAATCCGATCAAACACTACGGTGCCCTCGACCTCGCCCTCAAAGGCGACCAGTCCGGGCCGATTCGGGAGTTCCTCATCTAACCATTCGCTGGGTTGCTGTTGAATGTCGCGAGCTTACCAATGTTCCTCCGTCTCGTGCCCGAAGAGCAATCGAGCGAGGCTCTCAGCCTCGTTTTCGCAAGCTGGGCTGCCGCCAGCGTTTGTGGTGGTGCCTTATCCACCGGATTGCAATCGCTCGGACAGATCGATGTGGGAGGCATCCATGTGGTGTTCAACGAATACGCGACTCTGCTGGTGCTCACTACGTATACATAAGATTTTCAATGTCTTGAGTTCTCTCTTTCCAGAGACATGACATACTGATTTTCTCAAGCCCATCCATGAGGCCGCCGTTTTATCCATTTTTTTTACTCATTGCCCTAGGGACCCCTTCCCGTGCCCAGATTGTGGTAGGTGGCAGGGAGTATTCCCGTGCGGTCAATGAATTCGGAAAAAAAGGCGAATGGGTGCTCTATCCAAAAGACGCGCCACCGGAAGAAGGCTACCGACAATGGCTGACCAAGCGGGTGCTCGTCGAAACAGAAGCCGGGACTTCACTGAAAAATGTCGCGGGGGTGGTGAAGACCGAGCTGCGGGGAAAATACACGCTCGTCACGCTGGCGGGCGGACCGGATGCGGCGTTGGACGGTGCCGCCAGACTTCGGAAGCTGGCCGGAGTGAAGTCCGCGGAGCCTCTGCTCGCGCACCAGCAATATCGGCGTTTCGTGCCAAATGATCCGTTGTTTTCCCACAACACGGAGAATCCCGGCTATCAGTGGCATCTCCAAAACACAGGCCAGAACGGCGGCACGTCAGGCATCGACGCGAATGTGGTCCCTGCGTGGGAAAAATGGAAGGGAACAGGCGTGAAAATCGGCATCGTTGACGACGGACTGGAAGTGACCCACCCGGATCTGGAGCCGAATGCCGACACCCTGAACGATTACGATTTCAATGACCGCGACGACGACCCGTCGCCGGGCACGGATGACTTCCACGGCACTGCTTGCGCAGGAGTGGCGGCGGCAAGGGGCAACAATGCCTTGGGTGGCTCCGGCGCGGCACCGGATGCAACATTGGTAGGCATGCGCCTGATCGGCGCGCCGACGACGGATGCGGATGAGGCGGATGCCTACTTGCATCAAAAGGAAATCATCGCGGTGAAAAGCAACAGCTGGGGCCCCTACGATGGAGGCTACGGCGCGGGCGGGCCGGGAGAATTAGGTCAGGCAGCTTTATTGGATGCGGTGACCACCGGCCGCGGTGGACTTGGCACGGTCTTCGTTTGGGCGGCGGGAAATGGCAATCAGAGTGGCGATGATTCGAACTACGACGGGTGGGCGGCCTCTCCCTACGCGCTTGCGGTCGCAGCCGTCACCGACAGCGGCGTGCAATCCTACTACAGTGAGCCGGGATCCAACATTCTGGTCTGCGCTCCATCCAGCGGCGGCTCGCAAGACATCACGACGACCGACCGGGTGGGCGCACCCGGTTACAACGCAGGTGGCGGTGGAGACTACGCGAGCGCGGATTTCACCCGGACGTTTGGTGGGACTTCCGCGGCGACGCCGCTGGTATCGGGCATTGCTGCGCTGATGTTGCAGGCGAAGCCGGGACTCGGATACCGCGATGTCCAGGAAATCCTCGTCCGCACCGCAAAACAGATCGATCCGAACGGCGGCGGATGGGTGACGAATGGAGCCGGCTTCCATTTCAACGTGAAATACGGAGCTGGCCTAGTCGATGCGGCAGCTGCGGTCACACTGGCAGAAACATGGACGAATCTCCCACCCCTGCAGACGTTCCAGATTTCCGCCCCAGCTTTAGCATTGGAAATTCCGGACGGAAATGCAACGGGAGCCGCTCACACCTTCAGTGTTTTACCATCCGACAACCTGCGGTTGGAGCACGTCACCGTGCATGTGAATGCCACCCATCCCTACCGTGGCAATCTGGAATGGTATCTAACATCCCCCAGCGGAGTTCGCGTGCGCCTGGCACGTTCGCGACTCAATGACACCGGTGCCAATCTGGACTGGACCTTCATGACCACACACTTTTGGGGCGAGCGTTCCCAGGGAAACTGGTCGCTGCAGGTGGTCGATCCGACGGTGGGCGATGTCGGGACACTGAATAGCGCGACGATCGGGTTTTTCGGCACGCTGGTGACCGAGCCGCTGCCATTGCCGGTGATCACCTCGAGCCTCGGCATCGGGATGCGCGAGGGCGCGGTGTTAGCTTACACCATCACTGCCTCGAATTTACCCAGCAGCTTCGGCGCCTCGGGACTGCCACCCGGAGTGACCATTAACACCACCACAGGCCTGATCTCCGGCGAGCCGACCGGCGGCGCGCGCCTGTATTTCGGCAGCATCAGCGCGTCCAACGAGTCAGGCACGACGACGGAATCCGCGGTCTTCCAAGTCCTTGGCGCGGATCCGGCTTTGTCGGAGGCGGTGGATTTGCCGGTCTCGGACAAAATCGTGCCGTTCGGGTATGGGAACTGGTTCAGCCAATCTCTAACAACAAGCGATCAGGTGGACGCGGCCCAAAGCGGAGTCATCGGGAATGATGAATATTGCGGCATGGAAATGACAGTAACCGGACCGACAACGATTTCCTTCAAATGGAAAGTCTCCTCAGAGGCGAACTACGACTACCTCATCTTCGTGGTGGATGGCGTCATCCGCAACTACATCAGCGGCGAACAGGATTGGGCGACGGTGACTTATGCCGTGGGACCAGGCGCGCACAACATTGACTTCGATTACTTCAAAGACGCCAACGAAGTCGCCGGACTGGACGCCGGCTGGATTGATGAAATCGTTCTCACCCCCATCACCACACCACCCGTCGTCACCGGCGGCACGGTCAACGCGTATGCCGGTGTGCCATTCCGCTATCAGATCACCGGAACAAATGCTCCCTCGAGTTTCTCCGTCACCGGATTGCCCGCGGATTTGACGGTTTCGCCCACCACTGGACTCATCACCGGCATTCTGCCCGCAGTCGGCACCTATGAGGTGACGCTCCACGCGACGAATGGCATCGGCACGGGCGACGTCATCCTAACAATTAATACAGGCTCACTCTCGGACGGCCTCGCCGCTGCCGTGGATGTGCCGGAACAGGCATTCGCCACCACGGGATCCAGCACCTGGGCACCCCAAACACTCTATTCCAATGATGGCCAGGATGCGGCGCGCAGCGGGGCCATCGGCGACCTTTCTCAAAGCGTCATGACCACGGTGATCGAAGGCCCGGCGAAGGGCTCGTTCTACTGGGGAGTCTCCTCCGAGGCGACTTTCGATTTCCTACGCTTCTACATCGACGACGTGGAGCAGGCCGCCATCGATGGCGAGGTCGGCTGGACGCTACGCGCCTTCACACTGCCTGCCGGGACGCACACGTTGAAATGGGCATATATCAAGGATGATTTCGTCCGCTCCGGTCTCGACGCCGGGTTTGTGGACCAGCTCAGCCTCATCCACGATGCCGATGGTGATGGTAGCTACGCCGACATGGAAGCCCACTTCGGCACCAGCGATTCCGATGCGAATTCCAAACCGCAGCCCACGGTTTCCTACGGTCCCACCGGTGCGGCGCTGACGTTTCCCAGCATCTCCGGCAATCGCTACAGCATCGAACACAGCGACGACCTCATTCTCTGGTCCCCCGTGATCGTCACCGCCACCGACACGACCACCTCCTACCTCGATCCCGGTGCGATCAACGTCCCGCGAAAGTTTTATCGTGTGGCTGTGCCGTGACCGAATGAATGTATGCACTCTGGAGAATTAAGGTTTTCATGAATGCTAAGAAATTGCTTTTGGAGTGAAGGCCGTTGAAGGAGCTGGCGGCCGGACTGGAGGCGGGGAAAAAAGGAGATTGGGTAAAGGGGAAATGCTAAAAACTGAAACGCTGTATAAGAAAGAATGCTCCGATAGACGCTGGGATTTGGCAGAATCGGGAGATTTACGATGGTTTCCATTCGCTACGATCACAGCTTTCCAGACCGCTTTGACAAGATTTCTTTGGCGGCGGTTTTTTGCGGGTGGGCTTCCCATAATAATTCCCATGGCCCTTTTAATATCGGGCGCTCCTAATGCACTCGGATCGCGGTCGCATTCACTAACATCAAATCGGCTGAAGAACCATCGGCGACCTTGCCTGTGACGCTGACGGCGGCCAAATTCTCCAATCCCCCCACCCCTTCGATCGCTTCCTTGAGCACCCGTCCATCCGCGCCGATAATCTGGATGGTGGCGGTGGCGCGTTTTTTATCCTCAGGCGAATCGCAGCAAGCGTCCCATGGCGTTTCACATTTGTCACCTGGAACATCACTGCATGCTGTTAGAACCTTGGGGTCGCCAAGCATAAAAACCGCGCGCCCTTCCACAAACGGCTTTGCATTTCCTAGTATCCTGCCGTGCAGGGTGACCTCGTCACCGGGTTTGGCCGATGAGCGGGTGAGGAGAATCGACTTCGGCTCACCGATGGGTGCGGATGCAAGCACGGCGGCAAGAGCAGCGCTAGGTTCCTTAAGGTTCGTGACCGTTGGAGGATCGGACTTCTCTTTGCAGGAGGCGAGGAGAAATGAGGTCATAATAAGCAGACATGCGGTTTTTGTTTTCATGATTGGTTAGTTGGTTTCAAGACATTCGGAGAGCGGTGGGAAGAGCGGGTTTCAAGCAACGGATAGCGGGCGGCAGAGCACCCAACAAGCCAAGCAAAATTCCAGTGATGATTCCCGCGATCGCTACGTCCGGACCAATTTCCATGGTGAACGCGCCGATGGAAAACGGCACCGTCATGCCATCCAGCAATGCGACCGCAACGACCGATGCCAACAAAGCGCCTGTCAGACAGGCCAGAGTGCTTTCCTGGATCAAACTGAGTAACAACGGACCACGTCCGAAACCAATGGCTTGCAGAGTGGCCATCTCGCGGACGCGCGAAGCGAAGGCTGCATAAAGCGTGTTGATGCCACCGAAGATCGCACCGGCGGCAATCAACCCAGCGGTGATCCACGTCATGGCGCGCAGTGGTTTGAAGAATGAACTGAGACGGGCGTAATAATCGCTTTCCCGTAGAGCACTGAGTTCGAGATCGAGTCGTTGTTTGGCGAACAGATCGGCTTCCGAATAATCGGCCGGATCATCCAAACGAATCACTACACATGACAGCGAATCCCGTTTTGCAAGCACCCGCAAATCACTGAGGCTCGCCCAGATTTCCGATTCCAGCACGGTTCCCGGTGCGGCAAATATCCCGGAGATCTTGAGCTCCTGTCCGTCTGAGACGATTACTCCACCCACCCTGAGATCGTGTTCCGAAAACCCAAGTTTCCGCCAGGCAAGGCGGCCCACCATCACATGTCCGGCATCGGGGAATGTGCCTTCTAATAATCGAACTTCCGGATGCGCCCTGAGCGCTTGCTGCGTCACTCCGCGCAGCATCGCTTGGCTCCGCCGACCGTCCGGCAAGTTGAGAAAATTCATGTAATGAATTTCGCTGGAAACTGCGCGCACCCCAAGGGTTTCGGCGATGCCGGCTATCCCGGTTTCCGCAATGCCAGCGGTTCGTTCCGCCACCTCGCTGCGCTGGATACTCTCTTCGGAGCCTGCGCCGATCAGGATGATGTTGCGTTCCGATCCGGAGGCAGAAAGCACGCGCTTCATGCCATGATTGATCGAAACCGATGACATGACCAACAACACAACCACCGCGCTGCCGCCGACGGTTTGAAGCAGTCTGGTTTTGGAGCGAAACAAATTCCGCACGGCATAAGTAAAGGGGAGCATATTAACTGCGCAGGTTTTTCACAATCGGTTGAGTCATCGCTTGGAATGCAGGCCACAGCGATGCGAAGACACCTAATAATAATGCGGCACTGATTCCGACCACGATCACGTTGGCGTCCGGTTGAATGGCCAGCGTCTGACCTTCGTTGCCCATGGTGAAACTCTGCCACCGGAGAAAAGCCGCGGCCAACCCGACCCCGACCACACCGCCTGCCAAGCCCAGCATTCCACCTTCACTCAGCACCAGCAATCCGATCGCACGCCCTGGAAACCCAAGAGTCCGGA
>CAYRLT010000287.1:0-4875 GCA_964425095.1 uncultured Luteolibacter sp. | reverse complement strand
GAAATTCAATGAGCGCGCAGCACAGACGAAGGGAAAAGCGCAGGATGCCGCCAAACTCGAACCCCCATCCGATCTTCGGCCAGGCCCGGCTCTCGACATGAATCGTCCCGGCAACTGTTACGCCAGCATGATTGCGCCAATCGCCGGGTTGGCCGTCAAGGGAGCCATCTGGCATCAGGGTTACAACAATGCCATGGAGCCCAACGGGCACGTCTTGTATGATCAGGTTTTCGCTAAAATGATCAAGGCTTGGCGGACGGCTTTCAACAACCCGGACATGGCCTTCGGCATCATCTCGCAGGAAACCGACGGCGAGCCGCAGGATCTGGAAAACTATCTAACGAAGATGACGGATGAAGGAACCTACATCCGCGAGGTGCATTACAAGACTTTCCTTAACCTGATGAAAGCCGGCGACAAGAACATCGGCTTTGCCAGCAGTTTCGATCAGCGCCGCAGTTGGTATCATCCCCAGATCAAGATCCCGGTGGGCGAGAGACTTTCCCGTTGGGCCTTGGCCACACAATACGGGATGAAAATCCGTTGGCAGCCACCGACGATCAAGGAAACACGAGTCGAGAACGGCACGATGGTGCTCACGTTGAGTGAGGGAACCGCGCCCTACAATGACGGTCCGATTCTGGGATTTGCCATCGCTGGCAAGGACGGCAAGTTTCAACCGGCCGCCGCCAATTTTCTTGAAAAGGGGAAAGATGGCCGCAACCGCCCGCAATTTGACAAGCAGGTCATTATCCTCTCCAGCCCGCTGATTCCCGAGCCGATCCATTTCCGCTATGCTTGGTGCCGGAATCCCCTGGGCAATCTCAAATCATCGGACCATACGGACATCCCTTTGGAAACCCAGCGGAGCGACGACTGGTCGCTCGCCGATACCTACGAAGCCTACACCGGGAAAAAATGTGCGGTCCCCGGGGTTATGCAACGCAATGAGTTCATGGCACTTGGTGCGGCTCTCCGTGCAGCCGATCAGGAGCGGCAAATCTTCAACGCAAAGGAACTTCTGAAGAAAGCACAGGAATAACCCGCCTGCCCAAAGGCCATTGACATCATGAAACGCAACTTCATCCGGTCGAGGATTTTCAGTGCTGTAAGCGCCGCCCTTCTGCTGGCGTCGCCCGTTTCACTGCATGCCGCCGACGAAGCGAAGCCCAAACCTAACATCATCGTCATCCTTGCCGATGACCTCGGCTACGGTGACGTGGGTTGCAACAACCCCGAGCGCGGCAAGATTCCCACGCCGGCCATCGACAAGCTCGCCTCGCAAGGTATGCGTTTCACCGACGGGCATTCGTCCTCCGGCGTGTGCTCGCCATCGCGCTACACCTTGCTCACCGGGCGCTATCACTGGCGCACGCGCTTGCAGGCCGGCATCGTCGACGTGTTTGGTGAACCGTTGATCGCTCCGGATCGCATGACGATTGGCACACTGGCCAAGCAAAACGGCTACCGCACGGCAGCCATCGGCAAATGGCATCTCGGCTGGGACTGGCCGATCACGAAGGAGCAGAAAGCGCTGCTGCAAGCACCGAACAAGGCCGGCAAGGATGATGAGGCGAAGCCGGAGCCAGGACCTGCTATCGCGACTGCACAACAAGTGGAGTTCTGGCGCGGGTTTTTCGCGAAACCCATCGCCGGTGGTCCGACTACGCGTGGCTTCGACTCCTATTTTGGCACCGACGTGCCGAATTGGCCGCCATATTGTTTTATCGAAAACGACCGGACACTCGGCATTCCGAGCGAGTTCCTTGCCGCGTCCGAGATCGGCCACAACCGGGCGAGCCAACAAGGCCCGGCACTCAAGGATTGGAAACTCGAAAACATACTGCCAACGCTCGGCGACCGTGCGGTCCAGTTCATCGATGACTCCGTGCGCAAGCAGCAACCTTTCCTGCTTTACCTGCCACTCACCTCGCCGCACACGCCGCTCGCTCCTACAGAGGAGTGGAAGAACAAGAGTGGCCTCAATACCTATGCGGACTTCGTGATGCAGTCCGACGCCACCATCGGCCGCGTGCTCGAAGCATTGGAGAAAAGCGGCGCCGCTGACAACACGCTCGTCATCTTCACCTCCGACAACGGCTGCGCGCCCTACATCGGTGCGAAGGAATTGGAACAAAAGGGCCACTACCCGAGCGGCCCCTTGCGCGGTTACAAGGCGGATGCATGGGAAGGTGGCCACCGTGTGCCGTTCATGGTGCGCTGGCCCGGCATGGTGAAGCCGGGCAGCGTTTCCAACCAGCTCGTCTATCAGGCCGACTTCTTCCGAACTCTCGCCGATGTGTTAGGCATGAAATTGCCGGACACCACCGGTGAGGACAGCTTCAGCCTCATGCCCTTGCTCAAAGGCGAAGACAAAGCCATCCGCGAGAATGCGGTGAGTGCATCCGCTCAAGGCATCCCGGCGCTACGCAGTGGTTCATGGAAATACATTCCAGCACCCGGCTCCGGCGGCTGGGGTAAGGGCGGCGATCTATCCCAGCCCGTGCAGCTCTACAACCTCGCCGAGGATCTCGCCGAAACCAAGAACCTCGCCGCCGCAATGCCGGATAAAGTGGCCGAGATGAAAGCCCTGCTGGAAAAACTCATCACCAACGGCCGCAGCACGCCGGGTGCGACACAGCAGAATGATGTGGATGTGAGGCGCTACCCGGCTACGTCATCCGCAACACCGAAGAAGAAAAGAAGCAAAAAAGCCGCCAATTAGATCCTCCATGAAATCAATCCTCGCCGCCCTGACAACTTGCCTGTTTCTCTGCTCCCAAGGGTATGCCGCCACGGCGGAAAAACCTAACATCATCTTCATCCTCGCCGATGACATTGGCTACGGCGATCTCGGTTGCTATGGCGCGACGAAAGTCCAGACGCCTAACATCGACCGGCTCGCGGCGCAGGGACTGCGGATGACCGACGCGCATTCAGTAGCCTCCGTCTGCACTCCATCCCGCTATTCCTTCCTGACCGGCGAATACGCCTTCCGCAAAAAAGGCACCGGCATCGCAAGCGGCGAGGAAGGCCTGCTGATTGAAACCAACCGCACGACCGTTCCCTCGCTGTTGAAGCGCGTCGGCTACGCCACCGGCATTGTCGGCAAATGGCACCTCGGGCTCGGCACAACGCCCACCGACTATAACAAAGACATCAAACCTGGCCCGTTAGAGATCGGGTTTGAATCCGCGTGGATCATGCCCGCTACCGGCGACCGCGTCCCGTGCGTCTGGGTCGAGAATCATCGCGTCGTCAACCTCGACCCCGCCGATCCGATCAAGCTCGACTACAGCGTGACGCGCGGAGAACCCAGGTCGTTCGTGAAAGGCATCCCGCGCATCGGTGCACAAACCGGTGGCAAGGCGGCGCTCTGGGACGATGAAAATATCTCGACCGTGATTGCCGCAAAGAGTTGCGAGTTCATCGAACAGCATAAAAGTGGGCCGTTTTTCCTCGAAGTCGCCACCCATGGCATCCACGTCCCGCGTGTGCCGAATCCCAGGTTCCGCGGCAAGAGCCAGTGCGGCGTCCGCGGCGATGCGATTGTCGAGTTTGATTGGACCGTCGGCCAGGTGCTCGACAAACTTGCTGAGCTGAAACTCGCCGACAACACGCTCGTCATCCTCACCAGCGACAACGGCGGGCTCCTCGATAACAACGGTCCCGACACGGTGCATGGCATCGGATCCATCGAGGACAACAACGGTCACAAGTTCAACGGAGCCCTCCGCGGCACCAAAAGCACCCTTTGGGAAGGCGGCACGCGCCTGCCGATGATTGTTCGCTGGCCGGGTCGAATCCAACCCGGAGTGTCCGATGCCTTGGTCAGTCAGGTGGATATGCTGGCGAGTTTCGCCGCACTCACCGGCCAGAAACTCGCGCCCGCCGACGGCCCCGACAGCTACAATGTTCTCCCCGCGCTGCTCGGCCAGAAAACCGAAACTCCTTGCCGTGATTATCTCGTCGAACAGAAAAATACCGGTTCCGCAATGGTCCTGCGGCATGGCCCATGGAAATTCATTCCGGCGGGCGGCGGCGAAAAAGCTGCTGAACGCAAGATGACCAAGCCCGAAAGACCTTCCAAGAAGGTTGCCGGGCACGATCATCTTCCTAACGAGGTAGCGCTGTACGATCTTGCCAATGACTTGGGCGAAACCAAAAACATCGCGGCCGCGCATCCGCAAATCGTCGCGCAGATGTCCGCCAAACTTGTTGAAATCAGAAGCAACGGTAGAAGCCGCCCATGAAATCCGCAACCATACTTCTCACTGCCCTGCTGCTGGGGTTGGCAGGAGCGGCCCCGCCGTCGAGCCCGCTATCATGCCGACGCCCCTCACGCTCTGGTTCAGCCTGCCGTCAAATGGACTGAGGCGCTGCACATCGGCAATGGCCGGCTGGGCGCGATGATTTTTGGCGGCGTCGAACGCGAACATCTGCAACCCAACGAAGGCATGCTCTGGGCTGGCGGTCCCGACCATCCCGACAACACCAATGCCTGGTCGCGCTGCTCGAAGTGCGGCGGCTCATCTGCAAATCCTGCGTGACCTGTTCGCCAACTGCATGCGCGCCATGTTGCGTTACGGATAAGCAACCAAGTCCGTGGAAATCAAGAAGGGCGGACCTTTTCAGTGGAGGGGGAATTAGAGCCCGCCCAACCATGCCCTGAGATAATCCTAGGACTGACTCCGTCTATCAAGGGTATGCTCCAGTTTGTTCAAATCAACGCGCGGTCCACTCCACCTTCCCTGTCCCGCATGGCCAGAATGTTGATATCTTCGGTGGAGCGGGAGATGATTTCCTGAGCCAAGAGGGCGGAGCCACCGCATACCACGAGCCAGAACCCGGCTCCCTTCCGGATGGCAAGCACAT